>CALBKX010000052.1 GCA_937895935.1 uncultured Clostridia bacterium | reverse complement strand
GAGTTTAAAATAAAATTAATCAACGGACTTGGTTGGGGTGATGCAAAAAAAGAACTTTATGATGTTGCAAATTCGTTTCTCGCTCCTATGAGAGAAAAATATAATTACTATATGCAAAATCCTCAAATTGTTGAACAGATTTTGCAAGACGGAGCAAAAAAGGCTCGCTATATTGCAAGAAAACAATTAAATAAGATACGTAAAAAAATTGGCGTTGCTGAGTTTTTGAACTAACTTTATAAAATACTTGACTTTTGTTGCGTTTTAAAGTAACATACACTTAAGTATTTTTTAATAGGAGAATAGCTCAGTTGGTAGAGTCGCGGTCTCCAAAACCGTTGGTCGTGGGTTCGAGTCCTACTTCTCCTGCCATTAAATAAATTTTAAAAAGTGCTATAAAGCCTTTAAATAAAAGACTTTGGGCATTTTTTTTAACTTGTTTGAATTATCTGACGTTGTTTTGTTATAGTTTTAGTAAGATTCTGTATGCGTGCATAATTCGGTGTCAAAATTGGTGTTAAATTTTCAAGCTTATAGTACAAACTTTGTCAAAAATTAACATTTTTTGTTGGTACATATTGACAATAAAGGAATTGTAAAATATACTACTTTAAAAGGGAGATTTAGATGATTAAATATATTATTTTAAACGATGCAAAACGCTCTTTAATCAAATATGAAAAAGTTAACGGACTTTTAAATAATGCTTTAGTGTATAATAATGGTGAATGGGTTGATTCCATAGAGTTTACAAAGATTATGACAAAAGTAATAAATGATAATTTAGAAGATGTAGTAGGTAAGAGTTTAGACCAAAACGAAGTTATTGAAGAAACATTAAAAAGAAAAAATGTTTGTCAAAACGAAATGTGTAAATAATTATTATTTAATAAGGCAAAATCGGTTGTTTGTGCGATTTTGCCTTGTTTTAATTTCTTTGATAGTCTGACCAAGTATAATAATCAGAATTTAAAGAAAAATTATGTTTTGTATTATTGTAAATACAATTAGTAAAGTTTCTTTATAATTTGACAAAATGTAATTAAAGTTTTAAAATTAAGTCTATTAAATAATAATTTTTTAGGAGTGCAAAATGATTGATATAAACATTATTAGAAATAATCCAGAATTAGTTAAAGAAAACATAAAAAAGAAATTTCAAGATGCAAAACTTCCTCTTGTTGATGAAGTTATCGAACTTGATAAAAAAAATAGAGAACTCAAACAGCAAGGCGATGATTTACGTGCCGAACGTAAAAATTTGTCTAGCCAAGTTGGTATGTTGATGAAAGAAAAAAATTTTGCCAAAGCAGAAGAAATAAAAGCAAAAGTAAAGCAAGATGCCGAAAAACTTATTGAACTTGAAAATAAACAATTGGAAATTGAAGAACAAATTAAAAAAATTATGATGACTATTCCAAACATTGTGGATGCTTCAGTGCCAGTTGGAAAAGATGATAGTGAAAATGTTGAAGTTGAAAGATTTGGTACTCCAAAAGTTCCAAGTTATGAAATACCATATAATGCAGACATTTTGGAAAGAATTGGCGGGCTTGACAAAGATAGCGCTGGAAGGACAAGTGGGGCGGGATTCTATTACTTACTTGGAAATGCTGCCAGACTTCACGAAGCAATGATCGCTTATGGTCGTGATTATATGATAAATAAAGGTTTCACTTATGCAATTCCCCCTTTTATGATAAGAAGTGATGTTGTAACTGGTGTTATGAGCTTTGCAGAAATGGATGCAATGATGTACAAAATTGAAAATGAAGATTTATACTTAATTGGAACTAGCGAACATTCAATGATAGGCAAATTTAAAGGTCAAATTATTAAAGAAAATGAGTTGCCAATAACAATGACATCATATTCTCCTTGTTTTAGAAAAGAGATTGGTTCTCACGGACTTGAGGAAAGAGGTGTTTATCGAGTTCATCAATTTGAAAAACAAGAAATGATTTGTATTTGTAAACCAGAAGATAGTATGGATTGGTATAATAAAATGTGGAAATGCTCAGTTGAAATTTTTAACAATATGAACATTCCAGTAAGACAACTCGAATGTTGCACGGGTGATTTGGCAGATTTAAAAGTTAAATCTTGCGATATTGAAGCGTGGAGCCCACGTCAACAAAAATATTTTGAAGTTTGCTCTTGCTCAACTCTTGGTGATGCTCAATCTCGCAGATTAGGCATAAGAGTTAAAGGAGAAAATGGAACTTATTTCCCTCACACTTTAAACAATACGGTTGTTGCAAGTCCTCGTGGTTTAATTGCTCTTATAGAAAACAATTACAATGAGGATGGTTCTATAACTGTTCCTGAAGTTTTACGTCCTTATATGGGCGGATTAGAAAAAATTTTACCTAAATATTAATTTTTTGTAGTTATGCTTTTATTGTTTAACCAAAACTTTCGATAGTTTAATTGAAATATTGACATTTTTGCGTAAAAGTGCTATATTATTTATATAGTTAGCCAGATGGTTACTGCGTTGCTATAATGGCAACGGAGAGGAAAGTCCGAGCCTTTAAAGGAAGTAATGCCGGAGAAATCCCGGTGGAGGCGACTCTAAGGAAAGTGCAACAGAAAATAACTACCTATTTTGTTAAAAAATAGGAAAAGGTGAAAAGGTAGGGTAAGAGCCTACCGCAAGGTTGGTAAC
The DNA here is from genome assembly GCA_937895935.1 of uncultured Clostridia bacterium. Lineage (GTDB taxonomy): Bacteria > Bacillota > Clostridia > Christensenellales > UBA1242 > HGM11367. The sequence goes on along the minus strand of CALBKX010000052.1, from coordinate 8,807 downwards.
AACCTTGGCAATGCAAACCCCATTTAAGGCAAGATTAAGTCATCACAAATACGTGTCCTTTCGTGTGATGCAAAAATATCGCTTGATTGTAATAGAGATATTACAACTAGAAAGATGACCATTTAATACAGAACTCGGCTTATAGACTAACTAAAAATTTGTTGCCCAAACAAAGGCAACTTTTTTTTATTTCAATATTGCATTTAGCATAGCATTGTGTTAAAATATATTTAATATTTAAAGGGGATAAAATATGGTAATTTTAGAATTCACAAAAATCAATGAGTACAATAATTTTTCATTAAAAGAGAAAAACGGAAACAAAACTTATTCTTTGTTTTTAGAGTTTTATGGAATAGATAATCCAAAAATAGGGGATTTTATTGCAATTGATAAAAATTTGCTAAATCCAAGTTTTGAAGGGTATGCTCAGCCTTATGCTTTTGAACTTACAAACGAAGAACCTACTGTAATAAAAAATAGTAAAGAGTATGTTATCTTAAATACAAACAAAACAAATTATGTTTTAAAAAGGATTTATGGTTAATGGATAGCCCTGATTTAAAAAAAATCAAAAAGTTATATGGAGAAAAATTTTCTCATCTTTGTCGTGAGTATTTTTCTACTATTTTGGAAAAAGAAGGGATGCTGGCTGATATTTTAACAAATAAATTTGCTCCAACTTTTTCCTTGTATAACGACCTTGTAAAAGAGAACAAAGTGGAATTATTTGTTAATTTCATTTATCTTTTGTCGGGGATAAATAATAAAGAATTTATAAAAATTAATAAAACACCAGAAGAATTGTTTGATGAAGCTGGTTACATCCTTTATCCAGAATGTAAAACTGAAGATGATGTTCAGTATTTTAGAAAATACTATAAACCAACAGAACAGTTATGCACTTTTAATGGAAATAGATTGGATAAGGCTCGTGTTTGGTTTGCTGTAAAAAAGAATGTAGACCAAATTAAACGTGAAAATTTCATTAATCCTGAAAGACAAGATGAATATGGAACAAGTGTTATAAGCATACAGTTTACTAAATCGGCAAAAAGTATTCTTTCTATAAAAAATAGATATAACCATACTGTTGTAAATCCTGATGCAACTTTTTGCAATAACTTAGATAATATCATTGTTGGGCTTACAAATTCTTTTATTAATAAGTATAACATAGATCTAAACTTAGATAATTCATATTTTTCAATCTACAATTATATTTTAGCAAACGATAGAAAATTTTACCGATTTAATTTAGAAAGCAATAATATTTATTTCTGTGAAAACAATATAATAGTTGATAATTTTGAACCAATCAAATTATCTTATAATAATCTTTTAATAGATAATTATGTTTTAGACTTGAAAAATAAAACAATCAAGCCTTATACAAACAAAAATGATGCTTTTGTTAATTCTATTGGAAAAATAAAAAATATTGAAATTTTAAAAACTGCAAACAATACAAAGACCATTACTATTTCAAATGACAAACAAAAAAATGTTGAAATAGTTATCAATTCAAACAATGCAATTTGCTCTTATAAAAATGAAAATGTAAAAATTATTGGCGATGATTTTTTGCGCGCCAATTCTTTGCTTTCAAACTTGTATTTGCCATATGTGACAAAAGTAGGCAATAGTTTTTTGTATAGAAACAAAAATCTTTTAAAATTAAGTATGCAGAACTTGGCAGTTGTTGGATATGATTTTTTATATGACAATTATAATCTTAATGAGTTTGAAGCACCAAAATTAAAAAAGATAGGTTATAATTTTTTAGCTTCAAATGATGGAATAAAAACAATTAATTTACCAAGTGCAGTTATAATTGACGATAGTTTTTTGTCGATGAATACAAAAATAACCGAGGTTAATCTTCCAAATGCTATAAAAATAGGAAGTAGTTTTTTACATAGAAATTCAAGATTAGAAAACTTAAACCTTCCAAAAGTGGAATATATTCAAGATTACTTTTTATGTAACAGTCAAACATTAAACAATGTCAGCATTCCAGAACTTAAATCAATAGGTGATAGTTTTTTGTTTCTAAATAAAAAAATAACAGAAATTGATTTCCCAAAACTAAAAAGCATACAGTCAGATTTTATGTTTAATTCTCAAATTAAAAAATTAAATCTTCCAGCACTAGAAAGTATAGGCAGTAGTTTTATGGAAAAAAATGAAAACTTAAAAGAATTTTATGCACCAAAATTAAAAGTAGTAGGTAGTTCATTTTTAATTAGCAATAGGTCTTTAGAAATTTTTGAAGCACCAAATGTTATAAATGTTGGCTCAGATTTTCTTGTTTATACTGACAACTTAAAAAGTCTAAATTTGCCTAAATTGAAAATTGCTATAAATAATTTTTTAAACAAAAGCAATTTAACAAAAATTGAACTTCCAAGTTTAGAAATGGTGGGAAGTGGATGTCTTTCTGAAAATTTAAATTTAATGGAATTTTATGCACCAAAACTTATGATAACAGGTGTGAATTTCCTAGAAAAAAACAAAAATTTGGAAATCATAAATGTTCCAAAACTAGAAAAAGTAGGTTATAATTTTTTATATTCAAATGAAAGATTAAAAGAATTTGAAGCACCAAATTTATTGGAAACAAAATCTCAATTTATTCCAAACAATGAAATAATTTCAAAGGCTTATTTGCCAAATGTAGTGAAAATAGGAGAATCTTTTTTAACAAAAAATAATAGTTTAAAAAACTTGTATTTTCCTAACTTAAAAGAAGTTGATGATTATTTTCTAAGTTATAACAATACGCTTGAGGTTTTAAAAGCTCCTAAACTAACAACAGTGGGCGATGATTTTTTATCTTCTAACCAATGTTTAAAAATTATAAATTTACCTAATCTCAAACAAAAAGGTTATTACTTTTTATCCAAATTAAAACAAAAGCAAACCGAATTAGAAAAATAAAAAAAGGTTGATTATGGAAAATCCAGAACTAAAATTAATAAAAAAAATTTACGGTGAAAAATTTGCACATCTTTGCCGTGATCTTTTTCCAACTATTTTAGAGCAAGAGGGTGTTTTAATAAAAATTTTAAAACACTCTTTTGCACCAACTTTTTCTTTGTATGATGATTTGATTATGAATGATATGACAGAGGAATTTAAAAATTTTGTTTATACATTTGTAGATATTCAAAAACCAAAATTAATTTCAACAAATAAAAGTCCAAAAGAACTTTTAAATGAGGCGGGATATATTCTTTATCCAGAATGTAAAAATGAAGAACAAATACAACAATTTAAAAAATATTATGCTTTAAACGAAGAACTATGTACATTTAAAGGACAAAGATTAAACACGGCAAGGGTGTGGTTTGCTGTCAAAAAAAATATTCAAGAAATTAATCGCAAAGATTTTATAAATCCTAGAAGACAAGATGAATATGGAACAAGTGTTATAAGTATTCAGTTTACAAAAGGAGAAAAAAGCACTGTTTCCATAAAAAATAGATACAATCATATGGTTTCAAATCCGGATGCAACTTTTGGGAATAATCTAGAAAATATAATTCCAGGACTCACAAAAGCGTTTATGGATACGTATCATATAAAACTTTTAAACGAAGGCTTAATAAATTTTGAATTGCCTAACTATTTTAAATCTGAAGATGGAAAATTTTACAGATATAATTTATGTTTACATTCTTGTATCTATTGTGAAAACAATATTTTGTTTGAAAATAACAAAATTAATATTTTGGATAAATCTAGTAAAATATTAATAGATAATTACATTTTAGACTTAAAAGAAAAAATAATTAAACCATATAAAAATTTTTCAAATGAACAAGATGAATTTGTCAAGTCCGTTGGAAATATTAAAACAATATCCATTGTTAAAGATGGAATTGAAAATAAAAAAATAATTGTCAAAAATGATTCTACGTATCCAATTGAAATAAAAATTAATAAACACAATGAAATAATAGGCTATAAAAATCAAAACATTGAGAATATAGGAGATAATTTTCTTGAAAACAATCGAACTTTAAAGGAGCTAGAACTGCCAAATTTACAAACAGTTGGAAATTTATTTCTATATTCCAATCAAGTTTTAAAGACTATTAAAGTTTCAAATTTAAAAGTTATAAAAAATGGATTTTTGTTGTTTAACCAAAATTTGAAAAGTTTTAATGCTCCTAGTCTAGAAGAAATAGGAGATTCATTTTTAAGTTCAAATTTAATGATAAAAAGTTTAGACTTACCTAAAGTAAAAATAATAAAAAACAATTTTATGTCTGAAAATGAATTGATGGAAACATTTTCAGCACCAAAATTGATTTCAATTGGTCATAGTTTTTGTGAGAACAATAAAAAATTAACTAAATTAGATGTTCCAAACTTGGAAATAATTTGTGAAAATTTTTTATATGGTAACAATGAAGTTTGTACATTAGAATTTCCAAAATTAAAACATATAGGTAATTATTTTATGTACAATAATAAATCTTTAAAAGATTTAAATATTCCATCTATAACCACAATAGGTAGTTACTTTTTATGCCATAATGATAGGCTTAATAATTTTATAGCACCACAATTACAATATATAGAAAATTGTTTTATGCCTTCAAATGTCATTTTTAAAAATTTTTATACTCCAAGTTTAATAAAAATAGGAGAAAAATTTTTAATGAATAATAATACTATAGAAAATTTTTATGTTCCAAATCTAAAAAAAATTGGTGTAGATTATTTAATTAATAACAAAAAAAGAAAGTTATTAAAAAAAATAAAATTTTTTCAAGAAACTGATGAAATAGAGGTAAAATAAGTATGGAAAATAGTGAAATTAATTACATAAAAAAATACTATGGTGAAAAATTTGCACATCTTTGTCGTGATCTTTTTCCTACCATTTTAGAAGATCAAGGAGAACTTACTAGAATAATTACAAGTAAATTTGCTCCAACTCACTCGATATATGATGTAATTATAAAAAATGATAAAACGCAAGAATTTAGAGCGTTTGTTTATTCTTTTGCAAAATCAATAAAACAAAAACGTATTCAAACAAATAAAACACCAAAAGAATTGATGGAAGAAGCGGGATATATTTTATATCCTGAATGCAAAAGTGATAAAGAAATAAACGAATTCAAAAAGTACTATTTTGAATATGAAGAATTGTGCACTTTTGACTCGAAAAGACTACAAACTTGTAGAGTATGGTTTGCAGTCAAAAAGAATGTAGATTCAATTCACAGGCTTGATTTTAAAAATCCAAAACGACAAGATGAATATGGAACAAGTGTAATAAGCATCCAATTTACACGAGGCAAAAATAGTTCATTATCAATAAAAAATAGATATAACCATACTGTTCATAATCCTGATGCGACTTTTGGAAATGATTTGGATAGAATTATTCCTGGGCTTTCAGATGCTTTTATTAAAACTTATAAAATAGACTATACTAACAATAGTTCATCAAAATTTTCGCTTCAAAACTTTACTTTGGCAAATGATGGTAAATTTTATAAATTTAACTTAAGATTGGGTGAAACATTTTTTTGTGAAAACAATGTTATGATTAAAAATAATGAGCCAATAATTTTTGATAAGTTTCAAAGCTGTTTAGTTGAAAACTATTTAATAGATTTTAAAAATAAAAAGATAATGAATGTTTTCAATAACAAAAAGGATGAATTCATTAAAAGTATCGGAAAAATTGAAAATATTAAAATATCAAAAGATTCAGAAAAAAATAAAATTATTGATTTATTAAATAAAAAAGGCGAGGTTGTTAAATTAATTGTAAATAAAAAAAATCAATTAATTGGATATGAAAATAAAAATATTATTAAAATTAATAATAATTTTTTATCTTTTAATAAATGTTTACAAAAATTAGATTTGCCAAATGTTAGTGAAATTGGAAACGGAGTTTTAAGTCAAAATGTATATTTAGAAGAATGTAACATTCCAAATATTAAAAGAATTGGAAGCAGGTTTTTATATTGCAATCTAAAATTAAAAATATTTAAAGCCCCATATTTGGAAAAAATAGACAATTGTATGTTATCATACAATAGTTTGTTAAATGAAATTTTTATTCCCAATGTAAAATCAATAGGAAATTGCTTTTTGATGTCAAATTTAGAATTAAAAGAATTTCAAGCTGATAAGTTAGAATCGGTTGGGGAAATGTTCCTACAAGCAAATGAAAACATTGAAATATTATCACTTAATAACTTAAAAATTGCTTTAAAAAGCTTTATGAGCAACAATAAAAATATAAAAGAAGTTAATTTGCAAAACCTAACATTTGCAGGTGATAACTTTTTCATGACCAATCCATTTATAGAGAAGGTGAATTTGCCAAAACTTGAAGAAATTGGAAGTATGTTTATGTATCATGATGTTAATTTAAAATCAATAAATATACCGCGAGTTAAAAAAATAGGTGATTATTTTTTAGGCAAAAATATGACAACAATAACAGAGTTGAATTTGCCAAGCGTAACCGAAATTGGTGATAATTTTCTTAAAAATAATTTTGTTTTAAACAAACTAAATATCCCAAATCTAGAAAAAACTGGTACTTGCTTCTTAAACAACAATAATGTTATGACATCATTTAATGCTCCAAAATTGAAAGAAGTCGGGAGTTATTTTTTGGAAGAAAATAAAGTCTTATCAAGTTTTACTGCACCAAACATAAAAAAAATAGGTAGTTGTTTTTTAAAAAATAATTCTAATTTTAATTTTGAAAAGTTTTACAATTCTTTAAAAAAGAAAAAACAAAATGAAGGGTTAAGTCGTTAAAAAATGAACTTATTTAGGAATAAAAAAATCTTAAATTTAAGATACCTTTATATGCAAAGCTAATAATTTTTAAAAAGGAATAGATTTAATGGAAAATACTGAATTAAAAAACATCAAGAAAATATATGGAGAAAAATTTTCTCATCTTTGTCGTTCTCTTTTTCCAACAATATTAGAGAATGAAGGGAAGTTAACCAGTATTTTATTAAGCAATTTTGCACCCACACATTATCTTTATGGAGAACTTAAAAATAACAATATGTTTGATGATTTTAGAAAATATATTTTTACATTTGTTGATAATGAAGATGCCAAAATGATTGAATCTGATGAAACACCTTTTAAACTTTTAGATAAAGCTGGATATATTTTATTTCCAGAATGTTTAAGTGAAGATGAAATGATGAGTTATCAAAAATATTATAAACCTAATGAAAAATTATGTTCATTTAATGGAAAACGATTAAGCAGTTGTAGAGTGTGGTTTGCAGTTAAAAAGAGCGTAAAAGAAATAAAAAGAGAAAGTTTTAAAGTGCCAAGTAGACAAGATGAATATGGAACAAGCGTGCTTAGTTTTCAGTTTACAAAAGGCGATTATAGTGTATTATCAATAAAAAATAGATATAATCATTCTGTTTTAAACCCCGATGCTACATTTGGTAATAATTTGGATAACATTATCCCTGGACTTACTTATTCTTTTATACATACTTTTGGAATTAATTTACGACAAGAGAAAATTGAAAATTTTACTCTTCCAAATTTTGTCAAAGCCAAAAACGGTAAATTTTATAAATATAATTTGTACATAAATGATATATATTATTGTGAAAATAATATAATTATAAAAAAAGGTAATGTAATACAAATAGACAAGTCTAGTAATTTTTTAATTGATTATTTTGTATTAAATTGTAACGAAAAAACTTTAAAATTGTACGATGAAAACTTTAATGATTCTTTTGTATCAACAATTGGCAAAATTGATAAAATAACTGTTGAAAAATTAGAAAATCATAATAAAAAAATAATAATTGATTCAAACAAAAAACAAATTTTTATTACTATAAACCAGTTTAATGAAATTATTGGCTATAAAAATGAACACATAAGAAAAATAGATAATAAATTTTTGTTGTACAATTACGCCTTGACAAACATAGAAATTCCAAATGTTGTTAATATTGGTGATTCTTTTATGTTATCAAATATAATAATTAAATCAATAAATTTGCCTAATGTGATAGAAATAGGTTCTAGTTTTTTAAAATATAATTTAGAAATGACGGACATAAATTTGCCTAAGGTAAAACTTATTGGTAATTATTTTTTAGAATCAAATGAAGAACTAGAAAACATTGAACTCCGAAATTTACAATCAATAGGTGATAGTTTTTTGTTTCATAACCAAAATTTACATGCGTTTAATGCTCCAAAACTTCAAACAATAGGTAATTTATTTTTAAATGATAATGTTTTAATATCTAAAATTGATTTGCCAAATGTGAAAAAAATTGGTTATGGTTTTCTATATAAAAACAAAGGTCTAAAAAAAATAGATTTACCAAATATTAATAGTATTGATTACTATTTTATGTATGAAAATATAAACCTAAATAAATTTGTAGCACCAAATTTAAAAACAATAAGTAATTATTTTTTATATTTAAATAAAAATTTGGTTGATTTTTACGCACCAAAGTTAACATCTTTAGGGAATAGTTGTTTATCACACAATGAAAAGATGATAAGGTTTTATATGCCAGAATTAAAAAGTATAGGCGATTATCTGTTTAACTTTAACAACACACTACAAGAATTTAATATACCAAAAGTTGAAAAAATTGGTGATAATTGTTTGTTTATAAACACAACTTTAAAAAAACTAAATGTATCAAGTTTAAAAAATGTTGGACAGTACTTTTTATTTCACAATAATAACATACATGAACTCTATAATAGCGGTTTAGAACAATCGTATTATGGTTTTGTACCAAATGAAA
>CALBKX010000051.1 GCA_937895935.1 uncultured Clostridia bacterium | reverse complement strand
TCTAGGGAAAAATAAGGACTATTTTAACAAACAGAAATAAAGCCACTTGGCGAAGAGTATGCTTCGCGGGTGGTTTTTTTATTTAAATAATATTTTTGCTCGTCTTGATTCGTAAGAGTATGACGTTGTTTTTCCCTCTCCTGCCAAGGAGAGGTGGCAGTCAAGAATTGACTGACGGAGAGGTTGACTAAATTATAATCAACCACAAATATATATTCACAATCACAAACCTTGAAAAGGTTTCCCTCTCCTGCCAAGGAGAGGTGGCTTGCAATTATGCAAGACGGAGAGGTTAAGTGATAATTAAATTTTGAAAAGCAATACGCTTTCGTGTTATATATTCTTTTATCTACTCATACAATTATGTTGTATGAGTAGTTTTTTAAATCAAATTAAAAAAGGGACAAAAGCCAAAATTATTGGTTTCGGTGAAACAATTAGTCCAAAAATAAAACGCAGACTTTTAGAACTTGGTTTTTTATGTGGAACAACTGTAATGTTAAGTCAAATTTCTTTTTTGAATGAAGTGTTGCTATTAGAATTAAATGGATACACTGTTTCTTTAAGAGCAAACATCGCTAAAAATATCTTAGTTGATAAAAATTAAGAGGAGTGGATAATGACTGAAAATAAAGTAATACTTTTAGGCAACCCTAACACTGGTAAAACAACTTTATTCAATTCGCTCACAAGTTCAAATGAACATACAGGTAATTGGCATGGCGTGACGGTTGATAGTAAAGAAAAAAAATTCACTTACGAGGAAAATGTTTTTTCAATTGTAGATTTGCCAGGTATTTATTCGCTTACGCCCTTATCATTTGAAGAAGAAGTTTCCGTTGACTATCTCTACAACAATAGAGATACATTAGTAGTAAATATTGTTGATATTAATAACTTGTATAGAAATTTATATTTGACATTAGAACTTTTAATGTTAAATCAGCCAACAATACTTGTTATAAATCAAACTTCTCCGATTCAAAAATCAATATATAATATTAATGAAAAAAAATTAGAAAAAATATTGGGAATTAAGGTTTTAAAATTAAATGCCGAAAATTATAAGGAAGTTAATAAATTAAAAAAAGAAATAAATGATTATTATATAAATAATAGTAAAATACTTGAAAATAAAGGCAAAATTAATATATTAAATAATAATAAAATAAATCAAAATTTACAAATTGTTACAAATTTAATTAAAAATAATTGCAAAAATTTATCAAAATTAGATATTAATTTTTTAGCTTATAAATGTATAGAAAATGATGAAAATATAATAAATAAATTAAAATTAGATGAAAATCAAATTAAATTACTTTCTAATATTCAAAAAGAAACACGAATTGAAGACTTAATTAAGGCTAAATATGATAAAGTAGATGAAATTTTAAATCTATCCTTAACATCGAATAACAAAAAAGTGTATGGAAAGAGTGTCATAGATAAAATAGTATTAAACAAGTTTTTATGTATACCAATATTTTTGCTTATTATGCTTGCAATATTTTATTTTACGTTTTTTTCAGTTGGTGCATCGCTTAGTTCTCTGCTTTCAGGTTTTATCCAAAACACTGTAGGAAATACACTTTTATCTTTTGTTAAAAGCATTACAAAAAGTGAAATTATTTATGACTTCTTTTCGACTGCAATTATAGGTGGTCTTGGCTCTGTTTTTTCATTTATGCCACAAGTTGTTATTTTGTTTTTATGTTTAGGACTGCTGGAAGATAGTGGGTACTTGTCTAGAGTGGCTTTTTCTTTAGATGACATATTTTCAAAAGTGGGACTTTCAGGAAAAAGCGTTTATACGCTTTTAATGGGGTTTGGATGTTCAACTACTGCCTGCTTAACAGCAAAAACAATGGAAGATAAAAATTCTAAAATAAAAACTGCTATGCTTGCTCCATATATGAGTTGTAGTGCAAAACTTCCAATTTATGCTGTAATTGGTTCTGCATTTTTTGGTGTTAGCAATGTTTTTGTTGTTTTTGCTTTATATTTGTTAGGAGTTGTTGTTGCATTACTGCTTAGCGTTTTTTATGAAAAAACATTTTTAAAAAGTAAAGAGCAGTCATTTATTTTAGAATTTCCACCATATAGATTTACAAAATCAAAACGTTTGCTCTCATTATGTTTAGATAACATTAAGGTATTTATAATAAGAATTGGCTCACTTCTTTTTGCAGTTAATATTATTGTTTGGGTACTTTCTAGTTTTTCATTTAGTTTTGCTTTTACAAAGTCGCAAGGTGGTATTAGTATGCTGGAGAGTTTAGGGAAGATATTGTCGCCAATCTTTATACCTTTAGGCTTTGGAACTTGGGGTGCAACATCGGCTCTTATAGCGGGGCTTGTCGCAAAGGAAATTATTATTTCAAGCATAGCTATGTTTAATGGAGTTATTTTAGAAAAGGGTACAAGTTTAGAGATTTCTTCAAGTTTGCGAATTGCTAGCAATCCTATAAATTTTACTCCAGCAAGTGCTCTTTCATATATGATATTTTGTTTGTTATACTCGCCGTGCCTTGCTACCATTGCAGTACTTAAAAAAGAAATTGGGAAAAAATGGACTTTTTTATCAATTTTAGTTCAATTTGTTTTGGCTTATGTTATTTCCTTAATTGTTTTTGTTTCAATTAATTTAATAATAAATAAAGGTATCGGTATATTTTTACTTTTACTCACTGTGTTTATCTTAGTTTTATATTCAGTTATGTTTATTTTAAAACGATTTGCAAACAAAAAGAATTGTAAACAATGTAAAAGATGTAAATGATTGCATAGATGTAAATGATTGCTTACGCTTTACACTCGAATGTTTGCCCACCTAAAGTACGGGCAAACACTCTCGTCAAACTCGCTTAAAGCAAAACATTTACATCTAGGGGGGAAGAAGCCACTTGGCGAAGAGCGTGCTTTGAAGTATTATCACATTTGTAAATGATTGCTTACGCTTTACACTCTAATGTTTGCCCACCTAAAGTACGGGCAAACACTCTCGTCAAACTCGCTTAAAGCAAAACATTTACATCTAGGAAAATTTATATAATATATATAAATTTAAGAAATCACAAACACATTTATATATCATACCAAAAGTATATAAAACCACTTGGCGAAGAGTGGGACTTCGAAGAAATGTGAATGATTGCTTACGAAAATACTTTGAAGTGTTAAAAACTTTTTTGATAATCATATTTTTTCCTCTCCTGCCAAGGAGAGGTGTCAGTCAAGAATTGACTGACGGAGAGGTTTTTACATTAAGTAAATGATTGCTTTCACTAAAGTAGCTTCGCATTTAACCACCAAAAGACGGTTAAATACTACTCGAGTGTCTTTCAAGCAAAACATTTACATCTAGGGATAATAAGGATGATTTATATATATTAAACTTTTCAACATTTTTATATTTAGAGGGGTATTAAAGGAAAACTGTAAGAACCTCTCCGTCTGACAAAAAGTAAATTTTTGTCAT
>CALBKX010000050.1 GCA_937895935.1 uncultured Clostridia bacterium | reverse complement strand
AAAAATTAGCATTAATTAAGAAAAGTAATATGCCACTTGGCGAAGAGCGTTCTTCGAAGAATTATAATTTATAATGTTATTGATTAATCATTATTTTTCCTCTCCTTGGCAGGAGAGGGAAAGTAAGGATAAGTTGAAAATTTGTAAAAACAAAAAAATAATTACATCTTGGTGGTAAAGACCTATTAATGTTTTATCTAAAAAAATGATTTTTAAAAAAAATGTAAAAATTTGACTAAATTTGTTTGACAGTATTTTTATGATAAATTATAATGAGAGTAATCAAATGGTTACAAAGTAATTGTTTTGATTTAAAGCAAAAGATTAGTCATCTTGATTGCTTAAATTGACATCAAACTTTTTGATGTTAATTAATCACTGCTTATTTAAATTGTTTTAGGACTGCAACTTAAATTTGTAATGATAAACTGACAAAATTTTTATTAATAAAAAGAGGGGATAAAATGAAAAAAAGAATTAAATTATTTTCAACAATCGCATCACTTTGCTTAGCAGTTGCGCTTATGGCATTTGGTGTATACGCTGCTGGAACTTCAAATTTGAGCTTAACATCAACAGTTTCATATGTTGTCAGCGGTAACGTAAACGTAAAATTTGATGTATCAGTTACTGCTTCTGATCCTGACACAGTTACTCGTACAGCTCCAGATGCTGATACTGCAAACAATGAAACAAAAGGAACTTGGACATGGTCTGCTACACAAGGAACAGCTGATGCAGATATTAACAAAACAATTGATTTAGGAACTTATGCTTTCCAAGTTGGTGCTGCAGCAGATAGCACTATTACTTACACAGTAAAAATCACAAACTTAGGTCAATATGCTGTTGCTCTTGCTATAAATAATGGACCAACTGCTGATACTACAAGCTCAGTAAATATCGCTGTAACAGGTGCAGATACAACTGAAATTGCAGCTGCAGGTGCTGAAGGTGATGCAAATGTTGCTACATACACAGTTACTTACACTCTTAAAGATGTAACTAAAGACTTTAATAAAGATGCAACTGCAAACTTTACACCTAAATTTGTAGTTTCTGTTAAATAATTAAAGCAAAATAAAGTAAAAAAGTCCTAATAATTATTAGAAAAAATAAATTTTTTAACTCCGAACTTATTCGGAGTTTTTTTATTAATAAGAAAACTTAAACCTCTCCGTCAAAAATTTGCATTTTTGCCACCTCCCCTTGGCAGGGGAGTGAAACGTCTTTGAATGACTTTTATTTCTTTAACACGCATAGTTGTCTTTATTTAACTAAAAACCTCTTTAGTCAAACTTCGTTTGCCACCTCCCGCAAGGCAAAAGGAGTAAAAAATTAAAGAAAACCTCTCCGTCTTGCAAAAAGCAAGTTTTTGCAAGCCACCTCCCCTTGGCAGGGGAGTGAAACAACTTTATCTTTGATACCTATGCATTCGCCAAGTGGCTTTGTTTTCTTTTTATAAATAGTCCTATTCTTATCTAAGATGTAAATGCTTTGCTTTAAGCGAGTTTTACGTAGCATTTAACCGTCACTTGGTGGTTAAATGCGAAGTGCTTGAGCCTTAAGCAATCATTTACAAATGTGGAAATTTCTTCGAGGTATACTCTTCGCCAAGTGGCTTTCCCCTAGATGTAAATGCTTTGCTTGAACGACACTCGAGAAGCGGTAGTCCGTCACTTGGTGGACTACCAGCGAAGCTCAAAGTGAAAGCAATCATTTACATCTTTATAGTTGATTATTTTCTCAAAATTATGTATACTTTAAAAGTTAAATAAAAAGGAATTAAAATGGCTGTAAGAAAAATTGTTATGAGAGGGGATGAACTCTTAAAGAAAAAAAGTAAAACTGTTACTGTATTTGACGAGAAACTTTCAGAACTACTTGATGATATGAGAGAAACTATGTATAAGTATGACGGCATGGGATTGGCTGCTCCTCAAGTTGGGGTTTTAAAACGCGTTGTTATTATGGATGTTAATGATATGTTTTTTGAACTTATTAATCCTGTAATTGTGAGTGCAGAAGGAGAGGATGTTGAGCAAGAAGGGTGTTTGTCTTGTGGAAAAATACGCGAGTATGTTAAACGTCCTTTTAAAGTAAAAGTTAAAGCACAAGATAGATTTGGTTATAATATTGAAGTGACAGGGGAAAAATGGCTTGCTAGATGTTTATGCCACGAGATTGATCACCTTGATGGTATTTTATTTTTGGATAGAGTAGAACAACAAAAAAGTTAATTAAAAAAGGATTTTATGAAAGTAATTTTTTTAGGAACTCCAGAATTTGGAGTTAATGTTTTAAAGGAGATAATAAACAGCGGGCATACGGTAGTTGGTGTTGTTTGTCAACCTGACAAACCAAGTGGAAGAGGCAACAAAATGGTTGCTCCGCCTGTAAAAATATTTGCTGAAAGTAAAAATTTAAATGTGTATCAATTTGTTAAAATTAAAACTGAGGGCGTACAAGTTTTAAAAAGCTTTAATGCGGATATTATGGTGACCGCTGCATATGGTCAAATATTAAGTCAAGAAATAATAGACATTTGTCCTTATGGAATTATCAATGTTCATGGCTCACTTTTGCCTAAATATAGAGGTGCATCTCCAATACAACAAGCGATAATAAATGGTGATGAGTACACTGGGGTTACAATTATGAAAACCGAGGTGGGTATTGATACTGGTGATATATTAATTTCTGCCAAGACTAAAATTGAAGAAGATGACACATATGGTACGCTTTCCGAAAAGTTATCAATTTTGGGTGGAAAACTTATTGTTGAAGCATTAGAATTAATTGAAAACGGCAAAGCAGTTTTTACTCCTCAAGATAATGATAAGTCTAGCCATACTAAAATGTTTAAAAAAGAGGATTGTTTTATAGATTTTAACAAAACTGGTAAAGAAATAGTTGATTTTGTTAGAGGATTAAATCCAAATCCAATAGCACTTTTTAAGTTAAATAATGAAACGTACAAAGTTTTTAACGCTAAATCAATATGTTATACTGGTGATGAGGTTAATGGTACAATTCTTTTTGCATCAAGTAAAAAGGGATTAATTATAAAATGTAAAGACGGGGCGGTGGAAGTTTTAGAAATGACTGCACCAAATTCAAAAAGGATGTTGGCTAAAAGTTATTTAAATGGAAAATCATTACCAGAAAAAGGAGTTTTAAATGTTTGATACTCTTTTAAACTATGATTTTTCTGAAGTTGAAAAGGTTTGTTTAGACCTAGGCGAGCCAAAGTTTAGAGCCAAACAAATTTTTGAAGGTGTATATAGCGGAAAGAAAATAAGTGAAATTTCTAATATTTCCAAAGCATTAAAAGAAAAACTTTTGGAAAGATTTGTTGATACTCCTATTTCACTCCATACTAAATTAATTGGGAAAGACGGCACAATAAAATATGTGTACAAACTTGCAGACAATAATATTGTCGAGGGCGTATTTATGAGTTATAAATATGGAAATACGCTTTGTGTTTCTACGCAAGTAGGATGTAGAATGGGTTGTAAATTTTGTGCTAGTACTTTGGGCGGATTAATTAGAAATTTAACTGCAGGGGAAATTTTAGCACAAGTGCTTTTTGTAAATAGAGATAATGGCGGTGATTTAAAAAATAGAAAAGTTACTAATGTTGTTTTAATGGGCAGTGGAGAGCCTCTTGACAATTATGATAATGTGATAAAGTTTTTTAATTTAGTATCCGCTGAAAATGGAATAAACATTAGTCAAAGGAACATATCTTTATCTACTTGTGGGCTTGTTCCACAAATTCGTCAAATGGCAGAGTTAAATTTACAAATAACTTTAACTATTTCACTTCACGCACCAAATGATGAAATGCGTAAAAAAATAATGCCAATTGCAAACAAATATTCTTTAAAAGAATTAATAGATGCGGTAAAATTTTATTTTAACAAAACAAAACGAAGAATTGTTTTTGAATATTCATTGATAAGTGGAGAAAATGATTCTTTTTATTGTGCGGATGAACTTTCTAAACTTTTAAAAGGTTTAGCGTGTCACGTTAATTTGATTCCATTAAACGAAGTTAAAGAACGTGGTATGACGGGGACTAACAGAAAAAAAGCATATGCTTTTGCTGATAGATTAGAAAAAAATGGTATTTCTGCTACGGTTAGACGTACCATGGGTGCAGATATTGAAGGTGCTTGTGGACAATTAAGAGCAAAAATTTTAAAAAATGAAGAAGTATAATAAAAAGGAGTTTTAATGCAGGGGCTTGTTGTAAAAAAATTGGCAGATAAATTTTGGGTTAGAGTGGGAAACGACATTTTTGATTGTGTTGCTAGAAAAAACTTAAAATCTGATGGCATTTTTGTTGGTGACAAGGTTATAATTGATAATGCTAATAATCCTGCAACTATTGAATCCATACAAAAGCGTAATAATCAATTTATAAGACCTCCTCTTTGCAATTTAGATGTTTTAGTTATAACAATAGCCCAAATACCTGAGCCAGATTTTAATATTGTAGATAAATTGATTTTATTTTCATTATGTTATGGTGTTGAGCCTATTATTGTTGTCAATAAAATTGATATAGATTCGGGAATTTGTGATTATGTAAAAAATGTCTATGGAAAAGTTGTTAAAAATATCATTTTTACAAATGCTCTTACGTATGAAGGGGTAGACAAATTAAAAACAATATTAAAAAATAAGGTTTGTGCTTTTGCTGGACAGTCGGCTGTTGGAAAGTCAGCGCTTGTGAATAGTTTACTAAAAAAATATGCAAGTACTGTTGGTGAGATTTCAATTAAAAATCAAAAAGGTAAAAACACAACTAGGCATTGTGAAATATTTTGCGAAGACGATTGTTTTATCACTGATACTGCTGGTTTTACAAGTTTAGATGAAAAATTATTGCCTATTGCTTATTATGAATTACCATATTATTATCCCGATTATGTTCAGTTTATGGACAAATGTAAGTATAAATCTTGCTTACATATTAAGGAACCTATAAGTGATTGTAAAATAAAACAACTTGTTGATTGTGGTAAACTTGACAAAAATAGATATTTAAGATATAAAGATATATATAAAGTATTAAATGATAAGTGGGTAAAAACGCATGGTTAATTTTTTAAAAGTTGCTCCGTCAACAGATCCTGTTCCTCAAGAAGAATTATTGTCTTATGTTAGAAGACTAAATGATTGTGCAGACTTTATTCATTGTGATGTAATGAATAAAAATTTTGTATGCAAAGATTCAATAGATGAAAATGTCATAAAAAAAATATATTTAAAAACTCTTTTACCTTTAGATGTTCATTTAATGGTCAATGAACCTTTAAAAATTGTTGAAAAATATATAAAAGCAGGCGCACAAATTGTTACTGTTCATTATGAGGCTTTCAAAAATAAAAAAAATTTAATTAAATGTTTAAAGTTGATTAGCAAAAACAATGCAATTGCTGGTATTGCAATTAATCCTGATACGGAAATCACTGAAGTTATGCCTTACATTGCTTATGCGGATTTGGTTTTAGTAATGAGTGTGTTTCCAGGACTTAGTGGTCAACCTTTTAAAGAAAGTACCTATTATAAAGTAAAAAAACTAAAACAAATTAGAGATGATTATGGTGCACATTTTAAAATTGAAGTTGACGGCGGTATTACTCCTGAAGTTTCTAAAAATTTAAAAGTATTAGGTGCAGATATTATTGTTTCTGGTAGTTACATTTATAATGCAGAAAATAAAGCTAAAGCTATTGAGGACTTAAAATGATAACAAAAGGTATTCTGAAAAATTTAAATAAGTATAACAATATCAAGTTGGTTAAAGGTATTAATCTTGGCATTCTTGAAACAAAACCTAGATCATTAAAAGGTGAGAAGGTTGGTATTTCAACAAAATCTTTTGGGAATATATGGTTTGTTACTCCAAAAGGTAAAGCCATATTTAAATCTTTTGACAGTGAGTTTGGAGTTGAGATTAAAGACATAAGAATTGTTAATGAACTTTTATGCAATCAACTTTGTAATCAAATTAATTTAGAGTGTGCAGAGTATGAAATTGCTAGTATAAATAATTTAACCGGACTTCTTTCTTATGATATTGTTGGAAATAATAGATTAATTAATCTTTCTGAGTTTATAAAGGTTGATAAAAATGCAAAACCAAATTTAATTGATTGTGCAAATTGTATTGATATTTATAAAAACAATGGAGTAAACATCAATAAAAAGGAAGTTATAATAAATCTTTATAAAATCATCTTATTTGATACATTAACTTTACAAACTGACAGAAATGCTAGAAATATTAATTTTATTTATGATAAAAAATCTAAAACATTAACAACTGCTAAATTAATAGATAATGAATTTGCTTTCTGTGGTGAAAGAATGATTGATTGGTTAGAATATAATTATGGAGAAACACTCTCTATGAGAGATGTTTTATATGAATATTCCTATTTAAGTAAAATATTTACCTTTGACAGTGAGTATGTTAAAACTTCAAAGCAATTTAAAAATAATGTTGAAAATCTTATTGCTTATGCAAAAAAATATCCAGATTTGCAAAATGTTTTAGATAGCACTTTAACTGATTTGAATGTTAAAACCGCTTTTAAAAATGTAGAAAAAACAGGTGTTAAAATTAATGACGACTATAAAAATTATATTTTAACTGTGGTTGAAAATGTAAAAAATGAACTTTTGCGAGAAAAGCAAGACTCAAAGTTAGATATTGAATTTTTAGAAAATATTTATTAAAAAATAGTTTAACTTTCAACTATATCATAATATTTCTTACAAAAGTGGTGTGTTTAAAAAATTTAAATAAAGCAAAAATGCAAGTTTGCAACAAAACTAGATAAAAAAAATAAGGAAAATTGAAAATAATAACAATTTTCCTTATTTTTTGTAGTAGTTAAACATATTCTTTTGTGTACTTATTTTAAACAATACTTCCTGAAACAAAATGTATTTCTCTTGTGCAAATGTCCTTTACGTCCTCAAATTTGTCACTTACTATAATAGTTGTTACATTTTTTGAAACAAAATAGTCTTTTATTAAGGTTATGAATGCGTTTGCCTCGTCTGAATTTAATTTACTAAATATATTGTCAACTAACAAAATATTAATTGGTCTTAATAAAAGCCTTACAAATGAAATCAAATATTTTTCGTATAGATCTAAATCTTGTATTTTTATATTTTTATATTTTTCAATCTTAAAATCAATTAGTAGTTGGTTAATACGTGACTCAATTTCATTTTTATTAATTTTGCGTTCCACTAATATATACTTTAAATTTTCATAAACACTTTTATTATCAAAAAATACGGGAACAACAGGGATGTAACCCAAATTTATATCTGTACTAAAATCAATTTTTTTGACATCTCGGCCGTTTATAAAGATTTCACCTTTATCAAATTTTTCAAGACCAGCAATGGATCTAAGTAATGTTGTTCTGCCACTATGTTTTTCTCCAGTGAAAGCAACACATTCACCTTCTTCAATTTTTAGATTAATATTATATAAGGCATAATATTCTCGAATATATTTTAAATATAAATCTTTTACTTCTATCATATTATATATAATATCAAATAAATTTAATTTTCACAACCATTTTTAATATATAATAAAGAACAACAAATGTCAGAACATAACAATGATATTTTAAGTTAAATAGATGTAAATGATTGCTT
>CALBKX010000049.1 GCA_937895935.1 uncultured Clostridia bacterium | reverse complement strand
CCCGTCAAAGTGCTACATTTGCCAATTCTTGGCAAATTGCACTAAAAGGGCGATGATATATATTTAAAATCACATATTTTCTTAATGTATTTACTACAACTTAATATTTTAACATACTTAATATATTAATTACACTTATTCATATTCTTCGAAAGCAATCACTTCGCACGAGAGTTCGCACTGCGAACGAATGAAAAGAGAGAGCACGTATGGTGCGATAAAAGAAAAAACACGCCCGTCAAAGTGCTACATTTGCCAATTCTTGGCAAATTGCACTAAAAGGGCGATGTTTTTTCTATATGGGGTGGAATACGGGACTCGAACCTGCGACCTCCAGAGTCACAATCTGGCATTCTAACCAACTGAACTAATTCCACCAAACGTCATTAATGCTAACACATTAACGACCAGCTTGTCAAGATTTTGATAAAAATAAAATCTTTAAAGCGTGTAAACCTTTACTATAAAAGAAATAAATTATTTAAATCTTTGAGAAAATCTCCAACATTTCAGGCAAAGTTACATTGACCTGTTCACCAGTCTGCATATTTTTTAAAGCAAATTGCCCGCTTTCTATTTCATTACTACCTACAACAACAACATACTTGATGTTTATTTTATTAGCATATTCAAAAGACTTTTTAACTTTTTTGTTTGACATTTCAACAAGCGTTTTGATGTTGTTATTTCTCAAAATTGTTGCAAGTTTTAAACATTCTATAGTTGTTCCCATTGGAACAATAAATACATCCACAAAAGAAGATTTTTCTTGACTTTGCAAAATTGCATATATTGGTTCCAACCCAAAGCATAACCCAACAGCTGGATAACTTTGTCCATTGTCCATAAAATCGGTAATGATTCGATTGTATCTTCCGCCACCACCTAGTGAAGATGAAATACGATTTTGCTTATCAAAAAACTCAAAAACTGTTCCAGTGTAAATGCTAAGACCTCTTGCAAGTTTAGGCGAAAACACACAACTATCACTTAAATCCAAATCATTTATTAAATCATTTAGTTCGTTACATTCACTTAAGCCTTCACGTAAAATTTGTATTTGTGAATCTTTAAATAACTCGTTATACTCGTTTAAGTTTTTATTGAACAAATCCATTATTTGTTTAACTTTTTCTTCGTTTACATTGAGTTTTGAAAACTCAAACACAAGTTCTTTATAACTAATTTTTTCTAGCCTATCAATTAAACTAATAGTTTTGTCTATTAAATTTTCTGGAATGTCTGCATAACTCAAAATGCCACTCATAAGTTTGCGATTGTTCCACTTAATGTACACAGGCAAATTAAGTTCTAAAAAAGTGTTTTTTGCCATTAACATTTGTTCAACTTCAATAGCTCTTCCGTCAATTCCAACAACGTCAATATCGCATTGGTAAAACTCTCTAGCCCTGCCAAGTTTAACAGGACCATCTCGGAAAACTTTACCTATTTCATAACGTCTAAAAGGCATTGTTAAATCTTGATTTAAACCTATCACCTTGCAAAAAGGAACGGTTAAATCAAAGCGTAAACCTAAATCTCTTTTCCCTTGATCCTGAAATTTGTATATTTCACTCAGTATCTCAGCACCATCTTCATATTTGTATGATAATAGGTCGAAAGAGTTCAAAATAGGCGTTTCCATAGGCAAATAACCATAGTTTTCAAAATTTTTTCTTAAAACTGAAATTATTTTGTTCCTAATTATTTGTTCATTTGGTAAAAAATCTTTTGTGCCTTTTACATTTTGTAATTCTATTTCCATAAGTTTCCTTTTTTAAGAATTTGCAATTTCATCAAGTTCTGCCAATTCTTTTTGAATATCCAATCTAGCAAACAAAGGTGGATATTTTTCTAATTGAACTTTATCTATATCAAAATTAAAACAAGAGTTTCTATCTATAACAAAATTTTTGATATTAAAAATGTCTAAAACCTTTTTTGTGCTTTCAGGCAAAAATGCATTTAAAAGAGTGTAAGCTTCCAACATTCCTTGAAGAGCATTGTATAATATTGTTTTAATTCTGTCCGTTTTATCGTCTTCTTTAGCAAGTTCCCATGGCTTGTTGTTGTCAATGTATGTGTTGCACTCGTCAATGATTTTTAATGCAGACTTGTATGACAAAGTTGGTTTTAATTCAAGCATTTTGCTTATGCAATCATTTTTCAATTCTTGTACACTATTTTTAAATTGTTCATCAATTGGTTCGTTTTTGTTTGCATATTCAATAGTTCCGTTGTTGTATTTTAAAACCATACCAGTTAGACGGGAGAATATATTTCCAACTTTGTTGGCTAAAATTCCATTAAACGAATTTAAAAAACCTTCTTGAGAATATGGACCATCTTGACCAAACGAGATTTCTCCAATTAGAAAGTTTCTAACAGAATCAGATGTGTATCTAGCAATTAAAATGCGTGGATCAATAACTTCTTTTTTATCTACCGCCTTGCTTTTGCTTAATTTCCCATTATTAAAAGTTAACCAACCGTGTCCAAAAATTTGTTTTGGGAGCGGTAAATCTAGTGCCATTAAAATAGCTGGCCAAATGATTGAGTGAAAACGTACAATTTCCTTTCCAACTACGTGTACATCGGCAGGCCAAAATTTTTTGAATAAACTATCATCATTAGACAAATATCCAAGAGCAGAGATGTAATTTGAAAGTGCGTCAATCCAAACATAAATCGTTTGTTCTTTATCAAAAGAAACAGGTATTCCCCACTTAACAGTTTTTCTGGAAACGCATAAATCTTTTAACCCTTGGTCAAAAAAGTTGTTTATCATTTCATTGGCACGGCTACTTGGAACAAGGAAATTAGGATTATCTTTATATAACTTTCTTAACGCTTGTTCGTATTTACTTAACTTAAAGAAATATGATTCTTCATTCGCTTCAACAACTTCTCTGCCACAATCAGGACATTTTCCATCTTTTAATTGTTCATTACTCCAAAATGACTCACAAGGAACACAATATTTTCCGACATAGGTTGATTTGTAGATTTCACCTTTTTTGTATAATTCATCAAAAATTTTTGAAGCGGTTTGCTCGTGACTATAGTCGGTTGTTCTAATAAATTTATCGTAAGATATATTTAATTCTTTCCATAGATTTTTTGTGTCGGCAACAATTTCATTTAAATAATCGATTTCCTTCAAGCCTTTTTCTGAAGCAATTTTTGCAATTTTTTGACCGTGCTCGTCAGTGCCAGTTAAAAAAAAGACTTCTTCGCCTAAGGCTCTATGAAATCTGGCAATTGCATCGCATAAAACCGTTGTGTAACAGTTTCCAAGTGTTAATTTATTACTAGGATAATATATTGGTGTTGTAATGTAAAATTTGCTCATTCGCTACTCCTTGAAAGATATGATAATATTTTTTTAAAAAAATATCAATGATTTTTTAAAAATAAAAAGAGTATCTATTGTGATAAAAAGCGATTTTTATATTTTAAGGAAAATACTAAATGGTTTATGCCTTAGTAAATATTATTGTAATTGATTTACCCGCAAACATTAAATTCCGAATTTTCGGAGATAAAAAGATGAAAAAATAATAAAAATTTTAATGATATAAAACAAAATATTAATTAAAAAAGCCCTTCAAGGTTAAAAAACCTTTTAGGGCAACAATAATTATAAACAAACCTAATGATAACCATATATAAAATGCTTGAATGAGCTAAATAATCTTTAAATTTTTGATTTATATGTGGAACTAATTAAGGCTTATCAAAAAATGCGTACATATTTGCGAGTTGACCAACGCATATTATGTAACTATAAAAAGTTTCCAAAACATTCTTTTCACTAAAAATTTTTGCTACGAGTTCACCAGATATTATTGAGAAACCATAAATTTTTACGACAGCGGTTATGCAACCCTTAACATCTGAAGACTTTAATTCATAATAATTATTCATATATTTAAGTGTATTTTTTTTATCGCAAATGATAATGTCATTTCCCGTTTTTCTTAAATACATTTTTATGGGTGTTCTACTATCAATTTTTGCTTCGGTAACAATTTCATATTCGTTATCGTCAACTTTTTTAATTTTTGCCACTTTTGAAAGTGTGCTGGCTATTGTAACAATATTCATTTTATCCCCTCTTTTCTTTAAATAATATCATACTTTATTGGTTTTTACAAATATTTAACAGGATTTTAATTGGTTTTAATGTTTTTCTTATAAACACCTTAACTTATGGTGGGATTTTTTAGTTTCTATTAAATTTGAATTGTTTCTTGTTAACATTTTTTTTAAAGATAATGGGAATTTGTTTTTGCTTATGTTTTATATTGTTAATTTTTTATAAATAAATTTTAAATATGAGAATTGAATACTTGACTGCTATTTTCTTTATCTTCGCCAGGACTTACAAAAATGCCTTTTATGTTTGCTTCAATAATTATTTTTCCAGTTTGTGCTCCGCCTGAATAACTGTAAACATTTATGCTAGTTATTGCTTTTAATTTTAAATGTGAGTTAAAATTTTGGGCTTTTACCAAAGCGTCTTCTTTAGCTTTGTCCAAAGCTTCCAAGTAAAATTTTTGTTCATCATCTAATTGATAATTAACTCCATAAAAACTAACGTTTTCATTTTCGGCAACAATTTTAATTACATCGTTTATTGAGTTAATATCTTTTGTTTTGACATCAAAACTACAACTAAAATTGTATAATTTTAATGAGTCGTTAAAAACAGGGTAGCACGAACTGTAAGTGATAATTGCTACATTTTCACTATTTAAACTTTTTATATTTTCTGATATATTTTTAAAAGTATCGTTGACCAAATTTTGACCATTATCAAAATTTTCAGATGTTATTTTTAAATTAAAATTTAAAGTTGCTGATGTTGCAGTGGTTTCAACTTTGCCAGTGCCAAATGATACAACCATCATTAAGTCTTCATCTGCATAAACTGTTGTGCTTTCTTTAAATAAAAAAGCAAAAGCACATAAAACTAAACAAATAATTGTTATAATCTTTAAACATATTTTCTTTTTCATTTTTTTACCTCTAAAATATGTTGTTTAAAAAATCCAAAAAAATGTATGAAAAATTTGTCTTATTATCAAAAAAAATGACAAAAATAGTAAATTTTTGTCATTTTTTAACTGAAGTAAACTAAAATAAAAAGATTATTGAATAGTAGAATTTAATAGTAGGATTTATTAAAAAAGAGCGGTAATCTAATAAATTCAGTTATAATTAATTGAAAAAAGATGTAAAGGAAATTTTATGTATTTGTTTATTTAACAATCTCCACCAAATAAATCTTCAACTTTTTCTTGTGGGTGGTTTTGTAATTCTTCTTTACATAACGGTAGCAGTTTATCCAAAAGTTCAGCTAAATTGCCGTTCCAAACAAAAGCGGCAACTTGGCTATGTCCTCCACCGCCCAAAGTATGCGCTAAATTTGAAACGTCTATACCATTTTTACTACGCAAGCTTACATAATAATTATCTTCCTGCTTGATTGCAAGGATTGCTATATCCACACCCTTTATTTCAATGCCATGATTTACTATGCCTAAAGTATCGTCCATAGTTGCGTTGCATAAAGTTAAATTTTCTTTTGTTAAGTTCATAATTGCAATTCTATCGTGATAATAAAATTTTAAAGAGTCCAATGCTTTTTTTAGCAAAAATGCTTTTGATTTTGTATTATTCTTAAAAAAATGTTCGTTTAATGCGTCTAAATTAATTTTTCTTTCTAAAAAATCGGTTATAATTTTAAGGGTTTGGATTGTAATTGTTCCTTGGGTTAAATTGTTTGTGTCGGTTATCATTCCAGAATATATCAAACTGCAAACATCATCTGGGATAATTAAATTTTTATTTTTTGCAATTAAATAAAGCCCTTCGCAAGTTGAAGAAGTTTTTAAAATCAAATTATTGTCACCAAAATTTTCATTTGTTATATGGTGGTCAAAATTAATTTTATTTTTACATTGTTCAAACAATGTTCTGTACTTCCCGAGTCTTGATAAACTTGCACAATCTAATGCTATGGCTAAATCGTAACTATTACAACGTTCTAAATTGTGTGCCACGCCTTTTATAATGGCTCCGTTTATTTCACTAATCTCGTCCGTATCAAAAAATAAGTCTATTATTTTATTGCTATTTTGAAGGTTGTTTTTAATAAGTTTTTTAAGTGCAACAGCTGAAGCAAGTGCATCAGCATCTGGTGATGAGTGTGTAAATATTGCAATATTGTTGCTATTTTTTATATCAGTTAAACACTGTTTGAGTGACCTCATAATAACTCCTTTAATTTAAAAAACTTA
The DNA here is from genome assembly GCA_937895935.1 of uncultured Clostridia bacterium. GTDB lineage: Bacteria > Bacillota > Clostridia > Christensenellales > UBA1242 > HGM11367. The sequence continues at coordinate 25,862 of CALBKX010000049.1, read as the reverse complement.
AAGATTATATCATATAAAAGTGTTAAGTGTCAATTTTTGGTAAATAATACTCTTACTATCATTGTATTTATAAAAAATTTTAGAGTGACAAGCAGAAATATTTGCTCTTAATTTATTTAAAACTTTAATTTTAAAAATATGTTAATTTGTTTTTTAACTAAAATAAAAACTGTTGACAAGTTGGTATTAATTATATATAATCAAATCATACTATTTTAGTAGGAATTAAAGGAGCAAAGTAATTTTGATATATTTAGATAATGCGGGAACATCAAAAGTTTCAGACAAAGTTTTTAAAGCAATGGAGCCTTTTTTTAAAGAGATTTATGGTAATGCAAGTAGTTTGCACTCTTTGGGTCAAATTGCAAAGGAACATTTGGAATGTGCAAGAGAAAAAGTGGCAAAATGTATTAATGCTGATAAAGATGAAATATATTTTACATCTGGCGGAAGTGAGAGTGACAACTGGGCTATTGCAAGTATTGCAAAATATGGTGCTTTAAAAAATAAAAAACATATTATTACATCGCAAATTGAACATCACGCGGTTTTGCACGCTCTTGATGAATTAAAAAAACAAGGTTTTGAAATCACATATTTGCCTGTGTATGAAAATGGAATTATTAAAACTGAAGATTTGAAAAATGCCATTAAAAAAGATACCGTAGCTGTGACAATAATGTTTGCAAATAATGAAATCGGGACAATTCAACCTGTAAAGGAAATTGGAGAAATATGCCATCAAAACGGGGTTATTTTCCATACAGATGCCGTTCAAGCAATCGGACATATTCCTGTGGATGTGAAAGAAATGAACATAGATATGCTTTCAATGTCTGGCCATAAATTCCATTCACCAAAGGGTGTTGGTGCTTTATATTGCAAAAAAAGCATTCCTCTTTTTAACTATATTTACGGCGGTGCGCAAGAAAAAAATAGAAGAGCAGGAACAGAAAATTTGCCTGGTATTGTTGGTATGGCTGTTGGACTAGAAGACGCTATAAATGAAATGCCTGAAGTGTCAAAAAGGGAAAAAACTTTGCGTGACAAACTCTTTGAAGAACTTAGTAAAATTCCACATAGCAAAATTAATGGAGATAAAATCAATCGTTTGCCAAATAATTTTAATATGTGTTTTGAAGGAATTGAGGGCGAAAGTTTGCTGTTGCTTTTAAACGAAGAAGGTATATGTGCGTCAAGTGGTTCGGCTTGCACTAGTGGTTCGCTTGACCCTAGCCACGTTTTACTTGCATTGGGATTAGCACACGAAGTTGCTCACGGAAGTTTGCGTTTGACATTATCTAAATACACAACAGAAGAAGAAATTGATAAAACTATTGATGCGGTAAAAAAAGTCGTTGAATATTTAAGAAAAATTAGCCCCGTGTGGGATGAGTTACAAAAAGGAGTTAGAAAATATGCTTTATAGTGAAAAAGTTATGGACCATTTTAAAAATCCAAGAAATGTTGGGGAAATGCAAGATGCAGATGGAATTGGTGAAGTTGGAAATGCTAAGTGTGGCGATATAATGCGTATGTATATTAAAGTCGATAAAGATACTCAAATTATCACAGACGTTAAATTTATGACATTTGGCTGTGGAAGTGCTATTGCAACATCTTCTATCGCCACTGAAATGATAAAAGGACAACCTATTTCAAAAGCATTGGAACTTTCAAACAAGGCTGTTGTTGAGGCTTTGGGTGGATTGCCAACTCATAAAATTCACTGCTCTGTTTTGGCTGAAGAGGCTGTAAAAGCAGCGGTGAAAGATTATTATGATAAAAATGGCATCAAATATGATGAGAAATGCTACGCAAAAGGCTCCTGCCCTTGCGCTCACGAGTTTGACCATAAAGGCGAGTAAATTTAATATGTTTTTCATTTTTGGGTTTTATAGTTAAATGCAAATTGCTGAGTTAATATTTCTTTGATATTGCTAGCAATTTGCATTTTTTTAGAGATTATGGGGAATTTTGTCATAAAAAATTCATTATTATACACCAAAATTTATTAAAATGAATTTGGTTGTTTACAATTTTAATAATATGACGATTATAATGATTGACAATTTCATAAAATATATGTATATATAATTTTAAAGGATATAATTTTATGAATAATATGTTTAAAGAAAATTTAAAAGAATTGACTATGCAATACACACAAAAAGAAATTGCATTTAAAACAGGTTTTTCTCAATCAAGTATAAACAATTATCTGACAAAAAACTCTGAACCATCAATATCATTTTTAATTGCTTTAAAAGAGGCTTTTGGTATAAGCGTAGATGACTTTTTATTCTCTAAACTAGACCCCGCTAAAAAAATCAATTATGACAAGTTTATTGGAAACTATTTAATTTATTATTATAACAATGATTCGTATAAGGGTGAAGTGCATTCAAACATTAAAAATACTTTAAATTATGGCGTTTTAAGTATTTTTAAAGAGGACGAATTAAATACAAACGTCAAAGTTTTATCCTCTGTAAAAAGAAACAGAGTTGATGCTTTGAAATTTTTAAAAGCAATAAATAAAGATGAGCCAAATAAAATTGAAGCTCATTATAACGAGTTTGGAAACGTTTATGTAGGAGAAATTGATTATAATAGTCAAAATATATTTATTACTTTGTCCAGTATCGAAAATCAGGATAAATCTTACATAATTTTGAACAATCCATTATCAAACTCCAAATATATTGGTGGTGTGGGCACTGTCAATACAATCTCAAGAGGTAGAGAGCATAATCCTTGCGCTCAATTTATTATTCTTTCTAAAAAACTTTTGGATATTCCCGATGGTGAACTTTATGACTTGTTAAAATTTAATGACTATATGATTGATACGGATGACAGCATAAAAGATATTGTAAATTTATTTAAAAGATTATATACATCGCAAAACGAACTTTCAAGCGAACTCTCAGAATCTCAAAAAATTGCCATAATAAAAAACAGAATTGACCTTTTGCTAAGCACAATTTTTGAGGCAAATGCGTTTAGATTTGCTAAAATCTCCAACAGAGAAGACGATACTGTTTATAGATACATCAAGGAGGGTATTGATGTTTGAGGAAATTAATCAAAGATTTGAATATCTTTTAAGTTGTACAAAAAAAGATGCAAATCAAAGCATAATTAAAAAAGCATTTAACAAGGCTTTTGATTTGCACAAAAATCAAACAAGAAAAGACGGAACTCCATACATATCCCATCCTGTTGAAGTTGCAATAATTTTGGCAAAACTTGGATTTAATGAAGATACAATTTGTGGTGCATTGCTTCACGATACGGTGGAAGATTGTGATTATTCCCTAGAACAAATAAAAACCGATTTTAACAAAAATATTGCTGAAATGGTGGATTGTGTCAGTGCTATTGATAAAACAAAATATATCTATGATAACACAGAAATTTATGAAGACCCCAACTTTGTTAAATCTTCAGCAGAAGAACAAACATTTAAAAAACTTATTGCAATTGGCAAAAAAAATCCTTTAGGTTTTTGTATAAAATTTGCTGACCGATTACATAATTTGAAAACAATTGATACATTTAATTATCCTAAACAATTAGAAAAAGTTAGAGAAACTGAAAAATGGGTATTACCTATTGCAAAAGCGTTAAAAGCTGAATATTTTTATATCCAAATAAAAAACGAATGTTTTAAAATTGTGCATAAGCAGGATGGATTGAATTATCTTGAACAATACAATCATTATCATAATAGTAATGTTAAACATATTGATAATTTAATGCGATCTTTAAAAGAATTATTTTCTGAGGATAACTTAAAAAATATCGTTTTGGATTCTTTATCTGAAAGAAAAGTCTTTGATGAACTTCTTGTGTTAAATAAAAACATAAAAATAAAAGATATTTCCCAAGGGCAACTGATGAAAGTTCCTAATTATGTAATCTATATAATATACAACAACAATCTCGACAAAACATCAACAATTAATATGCTTTTGTCTAAATTAAATAAAAATTCGCTAAATTTACGTATTGTGGATGCACAAATAGGTAGTTTTTCAGACTTCCCTTACTTTGTTGCAAAAGATAAAATTAAAAACTATTTCAGGATTTATCTTTTGTCACTTGATGAATATCAAAAGTTAAGAATTGGTACTTTAGACGGAAGATTTAATGAGATTATTGATGAAGATAACATAAATAATTTGGATTCTGACATAATTAAAGTTAAAACACGTTCTGGGGAAATCAAATATATGCCCAAATATAGCACTGTTTTGGATTTTGCTTTTAAAATTCATAAAGATATTGGTTTTGCATTTAAATATGCGATAATTAATGATAGTAAAACAAAATTCCCCGCTTATACAAAAATAAACGAAAACGATAAAATTGAAATCATTGTGGACAAAAATAGCAATGGTGAACTTGTCAATAATGCAAAACTTCGTTGGCTTGCCTATGTCAATACAGAACTCGCTAAAAAGATTTTAATTAAATGGTTTGAAGAGATTATATAGCATTTTTTACTATAAATTCTTAAAGTAAATTCCTCTGTAAACTAGGACAAAATTTGCTTTAAGAATTTACTTTTAGTTTTTTTAAAAAAATTGTCGTTATTTATTGACAATAACAATTTGATTGTGTATAATAACACAGCATTTAAAATTAACTAAAGGTTAAATTTATATGCTTTATATATATGATGGATTGTAGCTCAGCTGGTTAGAGCACCACCCTGATAAGGTGGGGGTCGGTGGTTCGAGTCCACTCAATCCAACCACTCGCAAGTGTTTGGCATAAGCCAAACACTTTTTTCATTTTTTCAAAAACGAGTGTCAAAAATTTATTTTTGTAAACAGGTTTAAAAAAAAGAAAAAGTAGTTTGCGAGAGCAAACTTGCGAGTGGTTGGACTATAAAGTGGCGAAAACCACAATCTTAAAAAGAGCCCGTACTCTTATATCGTGCGACAGCACGCTATAAGGTGGTATGCCGTTCTTTTTTTACTCCCCCACCAACAAAACGAAGTTTTGTTACTTTTTGCGAAAGCAAAAAGTTTATCAGGGTGGAAGCCCTGTTAGCTAGCGCAAACACGGACCACCCTTAACGGGCTTAAACACAGCAACTAAGTTGCCGTGTTTATAAGGTGGGGGTCGGTGTCCGCTACGCGACTACGTGCAGGCGTTTCACTGGCACTTTCGCGAGTCCACTCAATCCAACCAAATTTGAGAGCGAATTTCGCTCTCATTTTTTTATCTAAAAAGTGGCTAAAACCCAGTAATTTCGGGCATTTCAGGACTTTTGCTAAAATTTAATTTTTAGAAATTTTAGTGTTTTAAAATCAAAAAATTTACTCTAAATTTTGACATCAAATGCACCAAAATTTGACATCAAATATTTTTTTCTTAAAAAATTGCAAAAAGAAAATTAATAATTTTTGCGTAAACTAAAAAAAAGACCGATAAGAACAAAATTTTCCTATCTTGCCAAAGTTTTCTTCAAAGGAAATAATGCCAGACCAAATAACCGATTTAGTTTCTCGCAAATTCTTTCTAAAATCTGCAATTTGTTCTTTGCTCATAAGTCCGTTTTGGTTAAAGATTCCACTAGATTTTGTGCTGTTGTTTGAATACTCCACAAAGTCCAATTTTTCTAAATCTTTAATGCCAGTAGCGACATATTTTAGGTAGTCGTCATACTTGTTAGATGAGTAATAGTTTCGCTTGTCTTGATTTGTTTTGTCTTTGTAGTTCGGCAAAAAGAACTCTTGTTTGTAAACCACATTTGGAACTTTATCTGACATCTATGAGCTCCCTTAAAATTCTATCTCGCTCACTGTTAATTCCATTTTCATCTAGCGGGTCATACTTCCAGCCTTGCGAGTAAGAATTTAGGCTTATTTTGTTTTATCGCAAAAAAATACAACCAGTTAAGGTTGCATTTCTTGTTTTCTTATTTATTGTAATATCCATCAAATGTTACAACAAACTTTACACCACTTTCGTTTGTAAATTCTATTGTAATGTAATTGTTTGTATTTCTATCATCTACTTGGACATTTTCAAATATTTTATTATTTGTGTCTACATCTATTGTTCCATCAAAATTTCCAAATGTTCCTGTTTTAGCAATGCTAATTTCCAACTCTTGGCTATCATTGGCTAATGTTATATTTTGTTTTGTTCCAACAGCTTCGCCATTAACAATAACTTGATATTCAAGTGTAACACTTTCAGTTATGTCTGAACCTTGAATTTTTAATACAAGTTTAGTATATGGAGTATTCTCTTTTGGAAGCAATGTCATTGTATCATAAGCATGTGCTTCAGAGAATCCATTAGCATTAGAAGTATAATTTACTGCTTTTTTACTAAATTCAGGATATAAAGAAACTTGTGTACTACTAAATTTATTTCCTAGAGCGGATTCAACCAATTGTTTAACAATTACGTTATAACCTTTATATAAACGTGGTGAATTAGTTTCTGAATAATCTGAACTTGCATCTATAGCATTTGTATTATCTGGTGTAATCTTACCTTCGTATTTATTCTTTATTATATCATAATACCCATTATCTTCAGTAATACGATCAGCACCAATAATCAAATTTTCTTTTTCAATTTATTTCCCTCCCATAAAATTGAATTTCTATTTTTATTATAGCATATATTTTAAGAAATCTTATACAAAATTTTAATATTTTCAAAAATATTTTTGTCTAAGATTAAATTCATAAATACATACAATTTTTCACAAATAAAAAAAGCATTAGGTTTTGTTCCTAGTGCTATTTTTTGATTTATGTATTTATTTTTATTATTTATCTTCATCAGATTTTATTTTAAGTAAGTTTTTATTGTCTGCGTTGAGTGGGGGGATAGCTTTTTTGCCAGTTTCTTCTTCATATCTTTTCTTGGCGTCACTAGCAACACTTCCACCACGACGAGCAATCTTTTTATTTTCTTCAAAAGTTTTTGGACTCTCTTGTTTTGAAATGGCTGTTGTTGTAACTTCTGCAAGCATATTAAGGACAAGTTCAATGTTGGTCATATTATCTCGTAAATTTTCTTTTTTCAAGCCTTTTAATTGTTTGTATTCTTGGACACTCATTCCAGACCAAGCCTTAGTCATCTCATTTGTGAGTATTGCATAGTCTTTTTCTTGTGTAATGCCACGATTTTGCCATTCGTCAGTGAGTTCTTTTCTCATTTTAATAGTCATCATTCTTTGGGTTATCCATTCTTCTGGATAGCCTTTTTGTCTATAAGTTTCAACGGCTCTATCAATGGCTTTTTGTGGGTCTGCAATTTCATCTAGTCTTTCACTGCCACACGAAGCAAGCCACATTTTGAAAGGTTCAGCTTTTTTGCTTGGAATTGATTGGATAAGTCTCAAAATGCCTTTTGTATTTAAAACATCGGTTTCTCTTAACTTGCCGTCTTGGGCAGGTAATTTCAACTGGTAACAAAATGATACCAGTTCACTTCCTTCGCTTTTTAATCTACCTTTTAATACTTTCCAATATTTACGAGCATTGTCATAATCTTTGTCTGCAAATTATGCTTCCAATTTAGTATTATTTTTGGTTTGTATATTGAATAGGATGCCTATTTGATTATTCAAATTTAATATAACTAGAAAAGCCTTTTTTATTTATAATATTTTATTGACATTTTTGGTTTTTTAGCATTAATATATTTATGTATGAAAGGTAGGAAAAGTATGAAAAATATACCAAAAGATAAATTTTTATGGACCGCCAAAGTCGGTGAAAAAGGTCAAATTGTAATTCCAAAAGAAGCACGAGATTTGTTTAATATAAACCCAAAGGACACATTGATTTTATTAGGTGATAAACATAGAGGTATTGCTATTGCCAAATATGATGACTATTTAAAATTTGCAAATGAAATATTCAATATAAATAAAGGAGAATAAGGTGACATGCTAGAATTAATAAATTACACAAAAACATATCCAAATGGGAAAATTGGAGCAAAAAATGTGAATTTAAAGGTTGAAAAAGGAGATATTTTTGCTTTTATAGGCCACAATGGTGCAGGAAAGACAACAACTATAAAAAGTATAGTGGGAATTAATGATATTTCGGATGGTGACATTTTGATTAATGGCATATCAATTAAAGAAAACCCTATAAAATGCAAAAGTATGATGGCTTATGTCCCAGACAATCCAGACATATATAATTCTTTGACTGGAATACAATATATAAATTTAGTTGCAGACATTTTTAAAGTAAACAAAAAAGATAGGGAAATTTTAACTAAAAAATATGCAACCGCATTGGAAATTTTGAATGATTTAAACAATCCAATTTCAACTTATTCACACGGCATGCGACAAAAATTAGTTTTAATATCTGCATTTGTACATAGTCCTAAACTTTTAATATTGGATGAACCTTTTGTTGGTTTAGACCCAAAAGCAAGTTTTGTTATTAAAAATATAATGAAAGAATTTGTAGAAAATGGTGGAGCAATCTTTTTTTCCACACACGTTTTAGAAGTGGCAGAAAAGTTATGTAACAAGGTGGCTATTATTAAAAATGGCGAGATAGTATCCAGCGGTACAATGACTGAAATTAAAAAAGACAAAACACTTGAAAATGTTTTTTTGGAGAGTGAAAATGTATAATTTTAAAATTCTTTTAAAAAACAATTTAAACATACTTTTAGGAAAGCTTAACAAGAAGTCAAAAAGAAAATCCACATTGTTTGGTGGCTTATTATTAGTTTTCGGTTTAATAGCACTTACTTTAATTTATACTCTTCAAGCAAAAAGTATGTTTGACGGGCTTGCCCCTTTGCACGTAGAAAAAGTTTGTATTTTTCACGCTTTACTTACATCTCTATCTGTAATTGTGATTATTGGCATAATGCGAACAACGGCAAATACAAAAAATAGTGACACGGACTTTTTAATGTCATTACCTATAAAAAAGAGTGAAATTATTTTGTCAAAAACTTTAAGCAAATATATTTTTGATTGGTTTTTTGTATTTTTACTTTTTGTGCCTTATATGGTTTTATATTTAATTTTAATTGAATTTAATATAAATTTGCTAATTTTTGGATTAATTTATCTATTTATTGCACCACTTGTCAGTGTTGGTATTTCCTATATTTTTGACTTTATAGTGGCACGACTATTTAACAGAATAAAATTTGGAAATCTATTAAAAACGTTCTTTTTGCTTTTGATTTTTATTTCCGTTTTAGGTTTTATGCTTGCCAAAACTTTTACTTATGGAACCGCTGACCAGTTAAACTTAAATGCGTATTTTGCCGACAGACCTATTTCCAATTACTTTTTGAATTTTCTTTTTTATCCAAACATACAAAATGTTTTAGTGGTTTTATCATGCACCATATTGCCATTTATTTTAGGAGTTATACTTTACACAATTGATTATGGTAAAACATTTGCATCTTATTCTTCAAAAAATAAAACTCTTAAATTTGAAAATGGCAAAAATACATTAAAAATGTTTTATAAAAAAGAGTTATATTCTTATGTATCAACTCCTGCTTATATAATTAACACTATTATTGGTGGCGTGGTAATATTGGTGGTTTCAATATTTGTTTGCACTCTTGGCAAAAACGGTTTAAACAATTATCTTGGAGTGGAAATACCAAATATTTTACTTTCGGGTATATTTGCCTTAATATTTTGTTGTATGCTTGCTTCCGCTCCGATTTCTGCTAGTTCGATCTCTTTAGAAGGGAAAAATATTTGGCTTTTAAAAAGTTGTCCAATTAATGAAAAAACTCTGTTTTTATCAAAAATTTTAACACATTTGACTATTCTAGAGCCGTTTATCATTATTTCTTCTTTATTGTTAACAATATTTGTCAAATTTAGTTTTGTTGAATTTTTAATTATTATTTCATTGCCAACAATGCAAAACTTAATTTTGGCGTCTGGCGGTTTGCTTATGAACTTATGGCTTCCAATGCTAGATTTTGATAACGAAACAAAGGTCGTTAAGCAAAGTTTATCTGTTTTACTTACTATGGTTTTTGGAATTTTGATTGCATTATTGCCACTGGGAGTTTATTATATATTTAAATACTTATCAATAAATTATATTGTTTGCATTAGTTTAGGAATATATGGAATAATATTATCAACAATATTAACAGTTTTATTCACCAAGGGAATAAAAGTATTTAGAAAAATAAATTAAAAGGGTTTTTATGAAAATTTCTACAAAAGGTCAATATGCCGTAAGATTAATGGTTGATATTGCTAAAAGCGACAAAATGTTGTCACTTAACAGTATTGCAAAAAATCAGGATATTTCAATTAAATATTTAGAGCAAATTGTGGCAATGCTCGTGAAAGGAAAATTGCTTGAAAGCAGCAGAGGGCATTTAGGTGGGTATAAATTAACTAAAAGTCCAGATAGCATTTCAATAAAAGATATATTGGAAATAACGGGCGATACATGTAGTCTTGCACCATGCGTAAACGGAAATTGTGAGAGAAGCAACAAATGCTATGCAATGAGTGTATGGAACAATTTAGGAGTACTAATTGACGATTATTTAAATAAAATTTCTTTGCAAGACTTAATAGACCAAAAACCACTCGCAAACGCTTAATTAGTTTGTTTTATAACTCAAAAAATAAATTTATTAATATTATTCATATGTATTTTAAAAAGGAAATGCAAAATTTCATCTTGTTTGATAGCGGGGTACAAAAACGAAGAATTACTTGTTTTAAAACTTACTTAATTAGTTTCAATGTTATTAAAAAAAATATAGCAAGAATTTGCTATATTTTTTTATTAAACATTTTTATATTTATTGTGCTTTAACATTATTATCAATCAAATTTTTCCAATAGTTATATTGGTCTTGAGTGATATGTCCTAAATCTAATTCTGTTTGTAAGTGAGCAAGTACTGTTGTTTTTGCATCTGCTACTTGATCTTTGTAAGTAGAAATTAATTCATTTTTGATTTCTGTATATTTTTCTTTTGCTTTTGAAATTAATTCATCTTTTTTATCATTTAAAATTTTAATTTGATTGTTTAAATCTGTTTTGCATTGAGCTACATTGCTTTTTGCAGTATCAATTAAAGGTTGAATTTCTTGTTTTAATGAAGGGGAATTTTCCAATCTTTCTTCCGATTCAGCCAATTTTTTTTCAGCAGCTTCTAATAAATCTTTTGCAGTGTTTACTGCAGACATAACTGTTTTTTCAAGTGTTGCTTTAATTTCAGTAACTTGTGAGTATGCTAAATCTTCATATTCTTTTTGTTTATCATTTATAAGTTTAAGTAAATCAGCATTGCTCATCTCTTTGATTTCAGTAGATGTTTTTTCTGGAGCTAATGCTTTGGCAGTTGTTTCGAGTGCTGTTCTTTGTGCCTCTTTAGTTAAATTTTCCATTTTAACAGTAACAGTAACACCTAAGTCACTAAATACTGATTCAACTTTGGCTTTAACTTGATTTTTTAATGCGTCTAAATTTGCATTTACCTCTCCGTTAATTTCAACAGAAACTTCATCGCCTTTTAAATTAATGTGTCCAGAAATTGCTGCGCGTTCAATGAATAATTGAACAGTTGTGTCAACATCTTTACCAACAAAGTTGATATCAGCATAAATCATACTTGCATCTGCATTTTCAAATTTTACACTTGCAACGTTGTTGTTTGCATCTAGCACAAAAGAAATTTCTGGGTTAACGCTCATTGTCATTACATTGGAAGGAGCAGACTCCCCACAACCAGCAAACATAAATGCAAATGGAACCATTAAGCAAAGTACTAATAAATATTTAACAAACTTTTTCATAAATACCTCCATAAATTTGTTGTATACATTGTATCATAAATAAATTATATTTCAAATTATTTTACCAATATTTTAAGCGACAATTTGACATCTTGTGTCGAACTATTTTTAATTTTAAACATTCAACCATTATTCTTCTTAATTTTTATATTTTAAAACCCCCAGTTGCTTTTGGGGTGCCTCGCCACTTTGATAAATTTAAAATCAAAATATAAAAATGATAATTTATATATTAACATTAAAAGAATTATTTTGAAATCACTTCCTAACAATCAAAGTTTGGTTTTATTTTTTAATGATAAAATGATAGGTAATTATGCAGTAGTAGTTGATAACTGCGATTTAAAAATTGAAGATTGCAAGATGCCTATTGACTTTATAAATGAATTAAAAATTACTGACAAATTAAAGGAATTAAAACTAACCAAAAAGCAAGCATTTAAGAAATTAGATTTAAAAGAATGTGGCTTTGTTGAACTTTTAGTGGAGAAAGATGAATATATAAAATCTGGAATTCATAAAGAAGAAACAGGTGTTGTTGCAATTGATTATTCTATAGACGATTATGTTTTGGTAGATTTTTCAGAAATAGACGAAGACGGGAATTACTATGGTGATTGTATAGAAGTAAAAATTAATGACCTAAAAAAATTAAATTAATTGATATTGATATATGAAATATTTAGATTTAGTTGAATTAATTAAAGAAAAACCTGCCTACACAAAAGCTGGAGTAAAAATAGGTGATTTTGTTGGAATAATGAGTAAAAAACAATTGATTTCAAAAAATTTTTTAATTATACGCAACAAAAAAGCAGAGTTAAACTCTGCTTTTTGTATGCAAATTAAAGAGCGTCTACTGTGATTTCCAAAACCACCTTTAGTCTTGAATTTAGACCACTTATTACAATTTGTTGTGTATAGGTTGAAGTGTCATCTTTATTAATTGTAAAACTTCCTTCTTTTGAAGTGGATCCATGAGAAGAAATTTTTTTAATAAATTTTCTCGTTTTTTACCTTACTGAATTCCATAAGTAAGTTTTTAAATTTTTCTGGCAGATTGTTTCTGCAATTAAAAATAATATCTGCAGGTACATCTTTGTAGTATGCTTCACATAAGGCACAAGTTGTGCAAAGTATTGCTCCGTCTTGTTTAACTTCTGTTGCAATTTTAATGGCATCAGTAAAGGTTTTTGACGTGACAAAAATACACAAAACAATTTTAGCCATATTTATAGCATTTTTATCGTTTTCATATAAATTTATATTATTTTTTAAATTTTCTTCAATATTTAAGTTAAAAATTGCATTTATTTTACTTAATAAATCTTTTTTGTATGTATTTATTCTTAATAAAAATATAGAATAACAAATAATTTTTGCGGATAATTTTGCTTCGATTGTATTATGCGTAACTGAAAGACATTTTTCTATTAATTCATCTATTTCAGATATGGTTTTAGAATAAAATCCAATTGGCGTTGAATATTTTGCTCCATCAAAATCTTCACAAATCCTAAAATTTCTACATCCATTTTCAAGCCATAATGCAAACTTATCGTCATAGATATGGTTTTTGTTGGGATATAATTTATAATAGTAAGCTAAAATTGTTTGAAATTCTTGTGTGGTTTTTTGGGTATGTAACAGCCATTCGATTAATGCAAAGGATAAAATTGTTTCATCTGTATATTCTTTATAGTCGTTGGAAAACATATCTCCTATATAAAATCCGTTCAATGTTTTATATATGGAATCGTTAGTGGGTTCTTTGTCCGTACAACAATTTTCATTGTTAATTATGTAATTATTTAAAATTATAGGTTTTATTTTTAACTGTTTTAGCTGTGCTAGTATTAATTCAAAATTGTTGTCATTATTTACACCGCATATTTCAATTTCCTTAACATTTTCATCGGTAAGATAATTAATAATAAGAGGTGTTAAACCATGACATTTTTTATCAAATACTTTTCCCTGTTGCAATTTTCTAACAGCTAATTTTCTATCAAGTTTATCATAGATTCCAAACCAGTGGATATTTTTAAAAGACGTTCCATTATGATTAGTTATAAATTTTGTATATAAAACAGTTCCAAATTTATTATTTTTTAAATATTTATTAAGATTTTTTACTATTTTGTTATCATCTTCGTTAAGATATCCTACTTGCATATCAACAATTAATATATTTTTCATTTTTAGTTATTTATCCAGTTAATTAATGTAATTTTTAAAGTTATTATTAAAATTTTTAATAATTTTTATAGTTTTTCGTTTAAATACTTTAAAACAATATTGCATAATTCTTTATTAATTTCATTAATTTCTTTTATATTATTGCTGTGTGTACATTCAATTATTTTTACTTTATGTCTATTGATAATTTCATAATAGGCTTCTTCCGATTTTACCAGATATTTTTCATCTTTTTCGTGCTGGTCGGGGATTTCTGCCCTTTTCGATTTTAAAATTTTACTCGCCCAAATAGGCATATGCAAAAATATTTCTAAATCAGGCTTGGGTAGTTTCAGTAACTGATACTCTAGAGTTTCTATAAAATTATAAAAATCATCTCTTTCTTTTTTATCAAGTTTTGCTCCGTGGTGTGCCATATTGGAGTCAATATATCTATCTAAAACTACATTAATGCCACTATTTAATAAATTGTTTACATCTTTAATGTTGTATTTTCTATCCATAGCAAATAAAAGAGATGCACAATAAGGGTCAACATTGCTTGCGCCTTCAGGAAAAACTGCCGGTTCAAAACCTTTTTTACCTAAATATGGACCTGCAATAATTTTCCCAGTTGGTGAATTATAATTAGGGAAAGCATATTTTGCAGTTTTAAATCCACTTCTATTTAATTGTTCCACAAGCAAATTGCTTTGAGTTTCTTTGCCAGAACAGTCTGTTCCTTCTAAAACAATCAATTTACCTTTCATTTGCTCTCCCCCTCTCTTTTGTTGCCTTAAGACACAACAAATCAAATGGCAACTTTTTCTGTTGACAATTGTTTTCAAATTGATGTCTTGTTATACTAGAACTGTATTAGTTGGTTTAATTAAAATTCTAATAGATGTTTATGTATTATGATATCACATAAATAATAATTTTGCTAGCAAATTTAAAAATTAATTTGTTTTAGACTTTCTATTGCATAATTCATAAGTTCATTAATAAATTGATTTTGCAGAGAATATTTAATAATTTTCCCTTCCCTTTTTGATTCCACAATGGCTTGATTTTTTAAATATTTAAGTTGATGACTTATCGTTGTCTGGTTTATGTTTAAAACACTAGATAAATCATTGACGCAAAGTTCATTAATGCTTAGCGCCGATATAATTTTTAACCTTGTTGAATCTGCAAAGTTTTGAAAAAAGCAGGCCATATCCTTTAATTTTTTGTCTGATGGCATATAATTTGCTATTTCATTTTCTTCCACCTTATTTAGTAAAATATAATTCATATTCTCCTCCTATTTTAGTAACAAAATTATCTTTAATGTCATATATAAAGCAAGAAGCAAGATAAAATCTATATGTACATTTAATATAATACATTTATTTGGTTTAAGAAAAAGTTTTTTTGAAACTATTTTGTTGAAGAAAATGTTTTTAGGTCGAAAAGGGGGATTTTGTATGAATAATTCAACTGAAGAAATTTTATTGTTAATTTTAATTGCTTTATTTGCAAATGCTAATGATATTAATTTGGCAAATAACACCACCATTATAATACTTTTTGCTTTAATTTTGTTTGGCAATAATGGCTTTAATTGGGGTGGTAATAGTGGATGTTGTAGTAGGATTGTGTAAAAATACATAGTTTTGCTCAATTAGCAAGGTAAGAATATGCAGTTTTGCCTTGTTTTTATGGGATGCAGAAATTTAGTAATTAATTATGCTATAATAACAAGATTATTGTGGGTGCTTGCTTTTTAGACTGCAAAAAGATCATTGCCTATCCTTATTTTTATTTGTTTTTGTCAAATTATGATTGACAAGCTAATTTTCTCTTGATAATAAAAAAAATGTTTCACGTGAAACATTTTTTTTGTAAAGGCTCTATAATTGTGTAATAGTTGTTTGCATTGCATATAAATGTGGTGTGTGTTACTACTTTCTTTTGTTAAACTCGCTTAACTCTTTTAAAGTTAATTTTTTTGTTTTTAGTAAATTTATCATTTCGGCAATTCTATCTAAATCATCTCTTGAATAATAATCAATATAAATTCTACCTTTTTTATCGTTACCTATAACTGAAACTTTTGTCGAAAAGGTTCTTTGCATTTCATTAACTAATTCTTTTAATTCAATGCTCTGTTCTTGTGGAAGTTTTACTTTCCCGTCTTTTGGTTTTAATATATTTTTAACTGCTTTTTCAACATCTCTAACGGTCATTTTATTGTCTGAAGCGGATAACGCAAGCCTAATTTGTATGTCATAGTCTTGTATTGGAACTAAACATCTTGCGTGGCCAGCAGATAGTTTTCCGTTTTCAACCAACGTGATAACTTCAGGGCATAGGCTTAACAATCTTAATGTGTTTGCTATATTTGGTCTACTTACGCCAATTCTTTCGCTTACCGCTTCTTGTGTCATTTTGTATTCGTCCATTAATTGACGTATAGCTCTTGCAGATTCAATTGGGTTTAAATCCTCACGTTGCAAGTTCTCAATAATAGATATTTCTTTTATTTGTTTTTCAGAATAATCTTTAATTATGCAAGGCACCTTGCTTAAACCAGCCAATTTGGAAGCTCTGTATCTTCTTTCACCTGCAATGATAAGGTATGTGCCGTCTTTATTATCATTAACCACCAAAGGTTGAATAATTCCATGTATTTTTATTGAATTAGCTAATTCGTTTAATGCTACTTCGTCAAATTTTTTTCTTGGTTGATTGGGGTTTGGGATTAATTTATCAATATCAATTTCATTTGTAGGGTTAGCGTCTGTGTTTTTTACTGTATCATCATAATCATCATATGCAGAAAGTAACGCGCCTAAACCTTTGCCAAGACCTGTTTTTTTAATTGTCATTTTGTTTTTTCTCCTTTAATTCTCTTTTGTTTGGTTTTTTATATTTTACATTATTTCTATCTAAAAATTCGTACGCAAGGTCTAAATATGCGTTTGCGCCTTTAGAATTGATATCGTACGTTGCTATTGTTTCTCCATGGCTTGGTGCTTCAGCTAATTTAATATTTCTAGGGATGTATGTGCTGTATACTTTATCGCCAAAAAACTTTTTTACTTCTCTGCTTACTTCAGCAACTAAGTTTGACCTATTGTCTTTCATTGTCATCACAACGCCTTCAATTTGCAAATTTGGATTTAAATGATGAATTATAAGTCTTATTGTGTTCATTAATTGAGTTAATCCTTCAAGTGGGAAAAATTCACATTGAAATGGTATAATAACCGAATCAGAAGCGGTAAGAGCATTTACAGTGATTAAACCTAAAGAAGGTGGACAATCTATAAATATGTAATCGTACTTATCTTTTACTTTATCCAAAATGTTTTTAACAACATTCTCTCTGTTTTGCATTTCTACTAAATCTATTTCAGCACCAGCCAAATCTACTGTTGCCGGAATGATATCTAGGTTGTTTAGATATGTGTGCTGTATAACTTCATCAATATAATTTTCTTTTATAATAAGGTTATACATTGTTTTTGTTTCTTTATTTTTTTCAATTCCAACTCCGCTTGAAGCATTTCCTTGAGGGTCCATATCTACCAAAAGTACTTTTTGCCCTAATAGAGTTAAAAATGATGCCAAATTAATACAAGTAGTTGTTTTTCCAACGCCACCTTTTTGATTGGCAAAAGCAATAATTTTGCCCAATTTACACCTCCGTATTTTATATATTACATAAAAATAGCAATAAAAATTGTAAAAAGATGACATGCGAAGTAAAACTGTTGTTGTGTCAACTAGTTTTTATACAGAAATGCTTTAGTCTTCTTTGGTTAAACAAATCTTTTGCTATTTTAAAATGATTATAACATATATTTTATACTTTGTGAACAATATTCTAAAAAAAATATTAAAATGTTTCACGTGAAACATTTATTATAGTTGATTAATGGCTGTCAGTTAAAGCAAATGTTGGTTTTATTCAGTTTTTTATTATTTTTACTAATTATTTTACTTTTGTTTATTTATTGTTTATAATAAATAATATATGGTTATTGAAGGCTCAATAGAGGAGATTATTTTTAGAAATGAAGACAACGGATATACCGTTGCTATTTTGTTGCATAATGAAAATGGATTTGATGAATATACAACTATTGTTGGAACATTAAGTGATGCAAGGGTTGGACAATGCTTGAAAGTAGAAGGAAATTTGGTTAACACAAAGTATGGAGAACAGTTATCATTTATTCAATATGAAAATATATATCCAAGCACATTAAATGGTATAAAAAAATACTTATCTAGTGGATTGATTAAGGGAATTGGACCAATAACGGCGGGATTAATTGTTAATGAATTTAAGGAAGATACATTAACCATTATCGAATATAATCCAGAAAAATTAGCAAAAATCCGTGGTATTAGCAAAAATAAAGCCCAAAATATCTCAGACGCATTTAACAGTATTAAAAAAATGCAAAATTCTGTTATGTTTTTGCAAAATTATAACATTACAGTTAATATGGCCATTAAAATTTATAATGCATATGGTGATAAAACCATTGAAATTGTTAGAAAAAATCCATACAAGCTAGTTGAAGATATAGAAGGGATAGGATTTTTAACGGCAGATAATATAGCTAAAAATTTAGGCATTGCCTCAAATTCGTTATTTAGAATCAGAGCGGGTATTGTACATACAATAATTGATAATAGCGAAAAAAATGGCAATACGTTTATATACAAAAAGCAGTTGTTAGAAAATATTAGTACTCTTTTAGGCTTAAATTTAGAAAGTAACAGCTCAAAATTTGAAGAAGTACTGGATAATATGGGATATGATAAAACTTTATCCATTTTTAGGTCAAAATCTGGTCAGGAAATAATAATGCTTACAAAAATGTATTTTACTGAAAGTTCCGTGGCTCAAAAATTATCGTTGTTAAATATTAGTGCTAAAACAACTGAAACAGATTTTGCTAAAGATATTTCTTTTTTTGAAAGTATAAATAAAATAAAATTTGACGAACAACAAAAGCAAGCTATTGAAAATTCTCTTAAAAGTGGTGTAAGTGTTATAACCGGAGGACCGGGAACTGGAAAAACAACCATTATAAAATGTATTTTGGATATTTTAGTTCAAAATAACAATAAAGTTTTGTTGCTAGCGCCAACCGGTAGGGCTAGTAAGCGCTTAAGTGAAAGTACAGGGCGTGAAGCAAAGACTATACATAGAGGCCTTGAAATAAATTTTAGAGGCAATGGTCAGACCTTTGTATACAACGAGCAAAATCCATTAAATGCAAATGCTGTAATTGTGGATGAAGTATCAATGGTTGATGTAGTTCTTATGAACAGTTTGCTAAAAGCGATTCCAAGTGATTGCAAATTAATTTTGGTGGGTGACAAAGATCAACTGCCTAGTGTAGGCGCTGGAAATGTTTTTGGTGATATTTTGGATAGTGGTATTATAAAAGTATCCTATCTTACAAAAATTTTTAGACAAAATGAAAAAAGTCTTATTGTATCTAATGCTCATTTAATAAATAACGGAGAAATGCCAGTTTTTGACAATACGTCAAATGACTTCTTTTTTGAATCACATGAAGACGCCAATGAAATTAAAGAATCTATTATAAATTTAGTAACAACGCGTCTTCCAAATTTTGCGAAAATAGAACCTAGCAAAATACAGATTTTAGCACCATTAAAGGCTGGCGCAAGCGGAACTTTGAATTTAAACACCAGTTTACAAGACAAAATCAACCCATCAAGATATGGTAAGTCTGAATTATTGATAGGTAAAACTGTTTTTAGAGAAGGTGACAAGGTTATGCAAACTTCTAACAATTATGATTTAATGTGGAAGCGTAAAACTGGACCTTTAGTGGAAGAGGGTAGCGGTGTTTTTAATGGAGATATAGGGTATATTCATAAAATTAATCAAGGTACAGGCGAAACTGAAGTATGGTTTGAAGACGGAAGGGAATGTATATATCAAAGAACTGAAATTGGTGAATTAAACTTAGCATATGCTATCACTATTCATAAAAGCCAAGGTAGTGAATTTGATATAGTTGTTATACCAGTAATTAGTGGACCTGCAATTATACTCAATCGTAACTTGATTTACACTGCAATAACTAGAGCGAAAAAAATGGTTGTGCTTGTAGGCAGTAAAAAAAATCTAAGACGTATGATATCAAATGTAAACACTATTCAAAGACAAACTATGCTGAAGGAATTTATAATTGAATCAAATAAAAAACTAAAAATGCTTTATGAATCATAATTTTATTGAATAACTATTTAACAATATGATTTTATAAACTGTAATTCTTGTTTTAATACATTTTTAAAAAGGAAGATTTTGTATATTGTGATAAGTTGTGTTTTACGCTTTAAGTCTGAATATAAAAATTATTTAAAAAATTTAATAAAAAATCACAAAAATGCTGTTTTTTAAAAAATAACGTAAAATTTGAGAAAAAAATTAAATTTTTAAATAAAAAAGTGTAAAAATTGCTAAATAAATCTATATTGTCAAAAATAATTTTTTTGGGCAATAAATAATTTTTAAAAAAAGTGTTGACAAAATATGTCTATATAAGTATAATAAACAAGTAACTTGATTTGGCGACGTAGCTCAGTTGGCTAGAGCGTACGGTTCATACCCGTAAGGTCAGTGGTTCGACCCTACTCGTCGCCACCAGATTTGGCCTCGTGGTAAAAAGGTTAATACAACGCCCTTTCACGGCGTAGTTATGGGTTCGATTCCCGTCGAGGTCACCAAAAATAAAATGTGTTATAAAGAAAATGATAAATTCAAATTCTTTATAGCACATTTTTTGTATTATCTGATTGTCTAAAAGCGACAAAGTTATTTTCAAAAGACGCTGGATGTTAATAAAAATTGGAAAATTTAATTAAAGTAAAAAATATAATTTTTGCTATTAAATTTTTCCCAATTATTTTTTAGTTCTAAATAACAATTTTCAATAAAATTAATAATAACTCGTTTTTCAGAAAAATTTAATTCATTTTGATTAAATTTTTTTTGAATAAAAAGTCTTAAGGATTTTATAGTTCTACTATAATCATGACCTAAAAGAGCACAAATCACTTTTAATGTTTTATAGTTAAATGAATCCATTTGATATTTAGCCATAGCATAAAGTGAATATCTAATGATTTTTTGCTCAAAACTTATTGGAGGAATATTGATTGAGTAAAGATAATTATCAATTATGGTAAAAATATTTTTATTAAAGATTGTTTTATTCTTATTTTTTAAAAATTTTATGTCTTCAATATCAATAATTTGAGGCAAATTCTCTTTAGGTATATATTTTTCGAGCGTTGTATTATCTAATTTGTCATTTTTGCCCACAAGCAATAAACGAATATTATTGCTTATTTTTTTAACTATATTAAAAACGTCACAACAAATTTCTGTTTGACGATAAATATTTAAACTTTTTAAATAATTTTGCTCATATTCTATATCATCTGTACAATACAACAACATTCTTTTGTTCATAATTTTATAATAAATCATATTTGTAAAATAATCAAATTGTTTTTTACAAAAAACGTTTAATATTATGTAAGTTTTACAAAAAAAATAGCAAAAGTGTAGTAAGTATGTGGAATTTTAGCATTTAAATTAATAAAAATAGGTATTTTTAACCTATTTTTTATGAATTTTTACAAATTTTCAAAATAATTTTTATTATTTAAATAAATATCGCTTTTATAAATTTTTCCTGCTAAATTGTTGTATTTTTCGGCATTTTTAATATCATTTAAGCAGAAAAAACAATAACATAACTGCAAATAAGGATAATAGTTATAATAAAAGGATTCTACAAATCCACCTTTTAAACTTACGTCCTCGCATTTAATGGCAATTTTATACCAATCAATAGCTTGAGTATATTTTTTGTTTTTTAAGTTTATATCCCCTAGTTTACAACAAATATTTGCCCTAGGTGAATCATACTTAAATGTTTCAATTAAACTGTCAAATTGTTTTTCTTCTTTATTTAAGAATTGATAACAATTTGAAATTAAAAATAAAGCGTCAATTACATTTTCTACCCAACCATTTTTGCTGTTGACAAAATTTTTTAAAACTTTGACACAACTGCTAAATTTTTTATGGTCATAAAGTTCTCGTCCATAATAATATTGCTCTCTAGGAAAAAGAGGTCTATTTTTTAATAGATTTTCATAAATTTTTAAATTTCTATCACTTTGTGTATTTATTGTCTTTTTATGGTCGATGGCAATATTTAGCCTTTCAACTTCTCCAAAAGGAGTTATACATTCATGCACCGCTCCTTGCCAAAACGCTTTATTGCAATTTTTCATTATACGTTCTCTATAATATGAAAAAGTTGGTTTGTTGTTTGCAAATGCTATATTATATTTTAACATATAGACATCTTTACTTAAAAAATTTTTTAAATCCAATAATTTTGTTAAAGATTTTTTTGGAATAACGTCATCCGCGTCTAGCCACATTATATAATCACATGTGGCTTTGCTAAACGCAAAATTTCTTGCCTTTGAAAAATCGTTTTCCCATTTAAAATCAAATATTTTATCTGTAAACATTTTAGCTATACACTTTGTACTATCATCAGACCCTGTGTCAACAATTATTATTTCATCAAATAAATTTTTACAAGCAGACAAACATTTTTTAAGAACACTTTCTTCATTTTTAACAATCATACATAAACTAATAGTTGCCACAAAATTATCCCCTTGTTTAAATTATGAATTTGGCAAAATTTGTGTTAAATAAACAAAAATACGTTCAAATTGTCATAATTGCGAATAAAAAACATCATTTTTGAAAAAAGTGATACAAATAAAGAGTTCTTGTGTTATTATTATAGTAGCTTACTAAAAGAGGTATTTTAAATGAATAACGAATTGCAGTTTCTAATATATAAAACTCCAGATCATGACGAGAATGTAAATGTTATTGTAAAAGATGACACAATTTGGACAACTCAAAAAGGAATGGCAGAATTATTTGGTTGTACTTCTGACAATGTGTCATTACATTTAAAAAATATATACGATCAAAATGAGTTGGATCCAAATCGAACTGCCGAGGAAATCTCGGTAGTTCAAACGGAGGGGACAAGAAAAGTTAATCGACAGATTCAATTTTATAATCTAGATGCTATAATTTCAGTTGGATATAGAGTAAATTCTGCAAAGGCCACTCAATTTAGAATTTGGGCAACAAATACTTTAAAAGAATATATGATTAAGGGTTTTGTTCTTGACGATGATAGGTTAAAACAAGGTAAAGCTCTATTTGGCAAAGATTACTTTAAAGAATTACTTGAAAGAGTTCGTTCTATCAGAGCAAGTGAGAGAAGAATTTGGCAACAAATAACTGATATCTTTGCCGAATGTAGTTTGGATTATGAAAAAAATTCACAAATAGCTCAAACTTTTTACGCAACTATTCAAAATAAATTTCATTATGCCATAACCAATAAAACTGCCGCAGAAATAATTTATTCTAGTGCAGATCACAAAAAAGAAAAAATGGGATTGACTGTGTGGAAAAACTCGCCTGATATAGAATTTTAAAGTCAGATGTTTCAGTAGCTAAAAACTATTTACAAGAAAGAGAAATCAAAAGATTAGAAAGAACAGTGTCAAGTTATTTTGATTATATTGAAGGTTTGATTGAAAGAGAAAATACATTTACTATGGAACAATTTACAAAAAGCGTAGACAAATTCTTATCTTTTAATGAGTACAAGATTCTTCCAGATAAAGGTAAAATTTCAATGCAAGATGCCAAATTAAAAGCAGAATTCGAGTATGATATATTTAACATAACTCAGATCATTAACTCTGACTTTGATAAAATGGTAAAAAAATTAAAAGATAAAAAAGAATAAAATACTTTATATGCTTATAAAATGTATTTCTATTCATTTTAAGAGATGACATGGTTACGGCTATTATTATCTCTTTTTTTTATATCTGCACTAAATCGTTATAAATTATTGGAAAATTTTCTCTTTTTAATATTTTATTTATTTCAAATTTGTTTTTTTTACATTTTGAGATATTTTTTACAGAAATCATGATTTTTTTGATTTGTGGTTTTTACAAACAATCATACATATACCCAGCATAAAAAATTCTATCTGTTGCTCATTTTACAAGTGCTCTAATCTATCAACAAAAATAATGTTTTACAACGGGCGGTTATAACATCGCATTTAATATAAAAATGAATTATTTAAAAAAGCATTTTATATTTTTAAAAATAGTAATAATTTCATATCAAAAAATTTAGTTTTTAAATAATTTAAAAATTTGCTTGACAACGCGGGGGGGGGATATATAATCGTTTTTGTTGATAAAAAAAATTTTAATTCATAAGAGGAGAAAAAAGATGAAAAAATTAACAAAAATAATGACATCAATAGTTTTGGCTTTTGGGCTTTTTGCTTGCGTTTTTTCTTTTGCAGGTTGCCAAGGTAATGAAAAAGAATTAATTAATATTGGCTTAAGCAAAGAAATAAAAACAGAATATGCAATAAATGAAAAAATAGACTTAAACGATGCAAAACTTGTATTAACATACAATGATGATAGTCAAAAAGAAATAACAATATCATACGATATGATAACTGGATTTGACACAACAACTGTGGGCGAAAAAACTTTAACAATATCATATAACGAAAAAGAAATAAAAGTGGCTTATAAAGTATATATTAAAGATTTTGATACAATAATGAACAATGTTTCAATAAATTTTTTAAGTGAATCAAAATTTTATCTTAAATCTCAAAAAAACGTTGATAATAAATGGAGTGATGCTTTAGTGGATTATATTAAAAATGGCAAATATCTTAAATCAATTAATGGAGAGAATGAAGTTATTTACGATTTGATAAATCACAAAAGTTATTATAAAAATGAAGTTAAAGATTCAGATTTTAAATTAACTGATATAGTATGGTATTCTACAATCAATCTAAGCAATGTTTCACAAAAAACAAGTGTAGATTTTGTAAATAATGAATATAAATTGTCTTACATTTGTCAAGTTAGCAGTAGTCCTTTTCGAGTAGATGCAACAATAAGTGCTGACCTTAGAGTTAAAGAAATATTTTTAGTAAACATAGATATTGGGGCTAGAGGAAAATTGATTTTTGATTATGTTAATGTTCCAGAAATTACTGTTCCAAACAATTAGAATAAGGTTAAAAAAGGTTGATGTTAAAAAAACAAAGCAAATTTGAACAACAAATTTGCTTTGTTTTTTCTTAAAGTTGTCGCTTAGCGTTTAATTAGTGGTGTTAGCCAGCATCCAATTTTAGTCATTTCACAAAAACATAAAAATCTCTAATGTTATTTACTAAATTTAAAAATAATTTTTAGCCCCCTGATCCAGTAGCACCTCTAGGTATTGTTAAGTTCAACACATAGTTAGGTGGTGTACCTGTGATAGTTGCAGATGCTTGTGTTCCTGGTTCGCCAGTTGTAACAGTTCCAATTTCTAAAGTTGGAGTTTCCCCGTCAATCCCGTCTTCTCCAGTAGGTCCCGTTGGCCCCGTGGGGCCGGTTGGACCCGTAGGGCCAGTT
This sequence comes from uncultured Clostridia bacterium, assembly GCA_937895935.1. Lineage (GTDB taxonomy): Bacteria > Bacillota > Clostridia > Christensenellales > UBA1242 > HGM11367. The sequence continues at coordinate 251 of CALBKX010000049.1, read as the reverse complement.
ACCCCAGTTGGACCCGTAGGACCAGTTACCCCAGTTGGACCCGTAGGACCAACTGGGCCACGCAAACTGATTCCAGTTGTTGCAGTGTTGAAAGGTCTTGGTATATCTCCGCAACTACAATTTCCCCAAATTATTGCCATTTTTACCTCCTTTGATATTCTAAACCATAATATGTTTTTTTAATTTTTTATGTGAAGTTGATGTCGTCTAAAATATTTATACCAAACGCTATATATAGTAGATATTTAAAA
>CALBKX010000048.1 GCA_937895935.1 uncultured Clostridia bacterium | reverse complement strand
ACTTTTTAATAAATAAAAAAAGCCCATTCGGACTTTTGTACTTTAAATGGTGGGAGTTAAAGGACTCGAACCTATGACCCTCTGCTTGTAAGGCATAAAAGGGCAGGTGCCACCCCTTTAAAATAAAGGCATTCAAAAATCTGACACCAAATTTGACACAAAACCCTCCAATTTTCACCACAAAAATGTGGTGTTTTTTTGTTATTATTTTTATACAAAATCAATTGTCTTTTAATAATTGTTTGAATTGTTGATTTTCTTCCATAGCATTATTTCCCTTTCTTAGATATTTTCTTTATATAATCTTCACATTGAAACAAGTAGTTTATTAACACCTCTTTTGAAAACTGTTTAAAGTATTCATATGAATGTGTTTCTTTTGGATCAAATGCTTGAGGCAATTCTGCCAGTCTTTCTTCTTCTGTCTTTTCTTCCAATTGTGATAAGTCTTCCGTAACTAAGTCACTTTCTTTTTTTCCAGAAAGTTCTTTTACTTTTTGACGTATTTGCTTACAAGTCATATCAGGTGTTATTATTTTCTTATCAATGACAGCTTCTAGCATTTTACTTGACAATGGTAACATTTCAATTAATTTAGCTGGAGAAAACCTAACATAATAATCTTTAACCACAACGTCAGCAAAACTATCACCATGACAATAATTTTCATAGCATTGCCTATATGAACAAGCCTGAGTTTTAGAAAAACCAAATGCTTGCATTAATGAATAAAAGTTATAATAATCACCTTGTTTGCTTTGGTAGAAACTATCTTTAAAATAATTTCTAATTTTATAAATAGTAAAACATAATTTAGCAAAAACTCCTTGATTAGAAAAATAACAAGATGATAATTGAGTGATCAAAAAATTAATTTGTTCATCTTCAAAATCTATTTTAAAATTAACAAAATCTTCCATAAATACCTCATATATTCCATATTTTAAAAGACAAATTGTTTTTTTGTCCCGATATCGGGACAAATTAGTATTTGCCTAAATCATAAATATCAAAATTTTTCACCAATCTTTTTATCAAATGGAGTTAACTCATTGGTAGGAATCAATCCACGTTTTCGGTTATATTCAAACTCAGAATATTTATCTGAACCAAACCAATATTGCAGAACGTTATAATCTTTATTGTAACATTCAAAAACACTGTCATCTGTAGCTTTAGCTTGTCTTAATGCGTTGATTAAATCTATATCATTAGTATGTTGCAAATCTTTTGCAAAATCAAAACCACTACCAATTTCAGTTTTAACTATCTCTGGAACTGCCAAATTTTGTGAATACCAAAAGCGTCTTTTAAATTTTGTTGTTGACATACCCAAACATTTAGATATGTATTTTTTAATATAACTTTTACAAGCTTCTTTATTTGCTATTTTACTTGCGGTTGTAAATCCTAAAGTAAAATTTGTTATATTATATATTGGCAATCCGTCAGTAGCGCTTAATGTGTGTTTATCCTTTGTACGATTATAATAATCTATATCTGCAATACCATTTTTCTTTGTTGCCCAGGAGCAACAAACTTTTTTAGTTAAAGCAAACCCTAATTCTTTTTCAGTGTGGCCATTTAAAGATAGCAACATATGAAAATGTAAAATTCCTTTTGTAGCGTCATCAAACTCTATAGCAAATTTATATTCTTCATTATCAAAGTTTAATTTTACTTTATGTCGCTCTGGAACAATAACATATGTTAAATTAGGAAATTTCTTATGTAAATAATTGCAATAATTTTGAAACTTTGAATATACTTCTTCATCATTATTTCTTTTAATTTTACGTGTATCGAATGTAAATGTACAGAAATAATCAAAATCATTCATTTCAAGCAACATTCCAAGTAATATTCTTGTACGTCTAACAGAACAATCTAAAGAGTATTTACAAAGTTTGAAATCATAATACCCAAGTTCACCAGTTTCTACATTAAGTCTATACCTAATACCTTTATAATCAAAAGGAATAAATTTTTTTTGAACTGGAGTATTTCTTTTGTTATATATAGTTACAAGTGTTTTGTTTTTAAAAAACCTTTCACTTTTAACTAAAGTATATTTGTTTTGAGGCTTTAGTTTTTCCATTTGTTTTTTAACCTCATTTTATTTGTTTTTTAAAAAATTTACTGAGATGTGTTACTATTGTCAAGTAGGCACATCAAAATTTTTTTTATTTCAAGCTGTGCGAAAAACGCTTTCGCTTACCTTTTCGCACAGCTTTTGTTGGGTAAAGCGTTGGAGTCTTTATTGATTAAATTTGTAAATTTAATCAATAAAGTCCTAAGCAAAATTTGTTACAGCGAGGGCTCCCTACGGGAGCAATCGTGAATTTTGCGCCTGCAACAATTCCCTCGCTATATGCTTCGCAAATTTACAGTTGTTTCACGTTGGAGTTTAAACGGAAATTTGCGAGTACTTTAAATTACTTTTCTCACCAATTAAAAGGGATTATATAGTACCTTTACTTTGGTGCAAAAGTTAAGTTTTCTACTCAATATTGTTGAGAAGTCTTTCTTCTGGAGAAACAGATGAGGGCAAACTTAAAGCTGACAAGTCAACTGTTTGTTTTTGCGGAGGCGTTGGAGTAATATCAGGTTCTTCTTCTGGAACATTTTTTTCAAGTTCACGCAAAGCCATCTCTTCTTGACATTTACGCCATAGCTTCTTATGCCAAAAACGCCACCACCAATTATGAGGAGCTGTAAAAATTGCCCAATCAATTTTACAATAATATTTTAATTTACGTTTTGTTGTACTATTTGCAAGATTAAACGATTTCAACACTGACTTCGATAAGCAAGATATATCTTTTGTACTCATCTGTTGTAATCCATATGCTTGTTGTATTTTTAAAAATTCTTCGTGAACAAAGCCTGTAAGCTCTGAAAAATCATTTAATATTTTCACGTAAAATACCCCCTTTCTTTTAATATCTTTTCATCACGTTTTTCATTCTTCCAATAACCAACTGGAGCATAATACATATGATTTTGGTTATAAACCATATATGAATCAACTGTTTCAATATACTCTTCTTCAGTGTAGCAATCATATTGACGTTCATAATTCCCGTCATAAAAAGCAGGTTCATTGCCATATGAATTGTATAAATTAAAAATATTTCCAGCATACTCATATGTTTTTTGTTTTGATTTATCAGAAGTTTTAGACGTGTCAATATATGACTCTGCCTCCTTTAATGAATTAAATTCTGAAACAGTCCAAGTCATTTTTATTATTTGTCCGTAACTATCTTTTTTCAATTCTAAACTTTCAACATAAATAATACGTTCTGAAATATCACGTATATTTAAGTCTATATTTCCAAGTCTTTGGCAAGTCATATAAATATCCAAATGGTTATGTCTATGTAATTGATAAAACCTATAAACACATTCACGAATGTATTTACTCATTCTGGAATCATAATATTTTTGAGCCTCATCTAAAAATATTTTTGAATATGGAGCAAAAAATGCTGTATCAAAAAATGGATTAGGCAAGGCGATTTTAAATCCATCAACATAATACGATTGAATGCTTGGAAAACGATTTTTTATTATATAGTCCGCATAAACTGTATGCCTATTTGGCAGATACTTTAATTTACTAAAACCACCCTGTACAAGGATGTCTATTCTTCTGCAAGAGTTCCAATAATTCTCAAAACCATTTTGGACCATTTCAATAAATGCAAAATAAGTCATTAATGCTGTTTTACCTCTTCCCGGTTCTCCGCAAATAATAGTTATCATTTACTTTCACCTCTTGTTAGTCATTTGAATCAACATTAAAATTTTCCATTTCTTCAAATAATGAAGCAAAATTGCTCCAATTTGTTGCTGTCTTATATGTTTCTATAGTACCCGCTGGAACATATATTTTTGTTGTTGCAGAAGAGATTGCATCAACATATTTCAAATTAGGTGGTGTTGTTGCATATATATACATTGTGGTTAAATTATTGCAGTTAGCAAATGCTGAACGTTCTATAATTGTCACAGTATTTGGAAGAGATATTGTTGTCAAACCAGAAGATTCAAAACAACATGACAGTATTTTTGTTAATCCACTTGGCAAATCAATAGTTGTTAAATTACTACACTTATAAAAAACAATCGTACTTAAACTTACAATAGTATTAGGTAAATTTACAGTTTTTAATTTTGAGCAACCATCAAATGCACCATAAGAAAGTGCCTGAACTCCTTCAGGAATAGTTATAGTTTCTAAATTAGTACAGTTTGAAAAATAAAATTCTCCAATACTACTTATGTTATTAGTTTTCCAAAATGTAACATCGGTTAAATTTTTACAACCAATAAATTGTCTATCACCAGTTGATGTTATATTTTCTAGATTAATACTTGTAAATGCACAAGAATTAAACACATGATTTCCAAGAGAAGAAACATTTTTAAGGTCAATTGAGCTTAATTTTGAGCAACCTGAAAACGCATAACTTCCTATTTTTGTTACAGTACTTGACATTTCTACAGTTACTAAATTAGTACATCCATAAAACGCATACGGTCTTATAGCGGAAACTCCTTTTAGGTCACCTGCCTTAATTTCTGTAACTGTACCTTCAATAACGTTTCCAAATAAGGTGTCTGCAAGGTCTGAGTTTAATTCATTGGTTAAATCAGATATTGTGTTTTCAAGTTCTGTTATTGTGTTATTTAATTCTGCAATAGTTGATTTTTGTGTTTCGATTGTCGAATTAAGTTGTTCAATGCTTACATTTTTTTCATTGATTGATTTTTCTAAGTTTGCTATTTTACTCTTTAATTCTTCAATTTTAGATTTATCTATTTCAGATTCGTTTTCTAAAGCAGTTAATGAAGCTTTAACATCAGACAACTCCTTATTAAGCTTTTCTATATTTAACTTACTTTCTTTAACGTATTCATGATATGATGATTGCAAGTTATTATAACTTGTTTGAAGATTATTATAGCTTGTTTGCAAATTGTTAAATTTCAAATTTAAAACATTTAGTTTTTCTACCAATGTTTCTTGATATGCGGTTAACATATCTATTCTTCCCGAATATGTTTTTTCCTGTTCTACTATTTGATGTTGCAAGTTAGAGTTTATTAAATAACTATCGCTTAATGCTAATCCAGAAACACCTATAGCCAAAATGATAAAAGCCACTAATAATATTTTTTTATACATATTTCACCACCTATCCTAAAGTGATTGTGGCAAAATCATTTTCAAACTTAAATGCACCTTCAGTTTTTGGTGTTTCTGACTCAGCTTCGCTTTCAACGACTTTATAGTCATTCCATTTAAATAATTTATCTGTATTGTCCTTTAGACTAGGGATACATAAATATAAAAAAGCCCATAACAGCACTGCAGAAAATGCAGTTCCTACAACTAGCATTATTGTATTTAAAAAAGTTTTCATATTAAATTTTCCTTTTAAAATTAAATTTGGAATTTAGTTTTATAAAGGAATTTAATTTTACATTACCTTGTATGTGTAGAAATAATAAGATTCATCATCAAATTTAAAAGTCATTATATTGCTTTTATATTTCTTTTTGCCTATTTCTAGTTCAAACTGAGCGTCATATTCAGCACCAGCCTCAAGCACTATTCCTGAATATATAGAATCATATAAAGTGCTGGTGTTAATCGTATGGTCGCATTTTGTTTCTAATTCCTTATTATGTGTCAAAGAATTAGCATAAGTTATATTGCCTTTATTATCATAAATTCTAAACGTTAAAATAAAAGTTTCAGCTTTTTCATATAACTTACTTAATTCTTCTTCAGTTGTGGAAATTGAAATATATGGAGGTGCAACATATCCTGTTACGTGTTCACCTGCAGAAAAATC
>CALBKX010000047.1 GCA_937895935.1 uncultured Clostridia bacterium | reverse complement strand
CCTGCCAAGGAGAGATGTCAGCCAAGAATTGGCTGACAGAGAGGTTTACTTTATGAAAATCCTCCAACGCATTGCCTGTTGTAAAAGTTTTAAATTTGATTTTGAAAAAATCAAAAATAATATTTTTTGAGTTGCTAAACTCTGGAAATATATAAAAATATTTAAAAAAAAGGAAAAATTTATGAAAAAAACACAAAAATTTAATATTTTTTTAATAATTTTAATGATATTTTCTTTCTTTTTCATAAAATTCAATGACTCTAAAATTTTAAAGGCAGAAAACAATTACAATATACAAATTCAAGCATCAAATAATTTAACCTTAAATGAAAATGTTTATTCTTGTGGCTATAAAGATATTACCTTTTTAACATTTACAGCTCAAGTTTACAATAAAACTGCACAAGCTAGCGGTGATTTTGTTTTCGAGTGGAAGGATGTTTCAACTTCGGATAAAAAAACAGTGTCAGAAACAGCCACATTGACATTAAACAAAATTGTTGGTGATAATATTATAAAAGTTGGAGCAACAACATTTGAGGTTACTGCAAAAAGCAATTCTGACCAATCAATCAATTGCACAAAAACAATTATTGTTGATGTGAAAGATGATGCTTCTCATCAACTTATCATAACAAAAGTCAATTCTGAATTATCTCAATCCGATGATTCATACAATTTAAGCAATACCTCTTCTACATTTACCGTATCTTCTATGCTTGCTATGGACAAGGCAGATTGCACAATTAATTGGTATTTAAAAACTCCATCCTCAAGCACATTCAATTTTTATTCTTCAGGGGAAAGTTGCACAATTACTCCAAGCGAATTGATTAACAGCAAAAATGGTTTTGGAAACTACAAACTATATGCAAGTGCACAAACGTCAGGCGTGCTTTATACATCAAAAATTATTAATTTTATTGCAAAAGCAAATGACCCAAAAAGTGACGCAAATAGTTATAGTATTACATCAAAAGTTATCAATAATTCAAAAGCTGAACTTGAAGCGTTCCAATTCACTTTAAAAAATGCAGACACTGATTGTTTAGATTTTAATAAAATTATTTGGTATGTTAACAATGTTAAAATGGGCAAGGGCGAAACCTTTTCATATGAACCAACAACAAGCGAAACTTTTACCGTTTCCGCAAAATATCAAAAAGCAAATATGGTGGATTTATCAGAAACAAGCATAACACCAAAAACAACTGGCTCTTTAAAATTAATTATTTCAATATGTGCTTGTGTTGTTGTTATTTCAAGCATATTTGCAATTTATGTTGTAAGACTTAACAAAAAACGTGACGTTGTTTGGTAAAATAAATTATTCTATTTTTATTTTAAACCTTAGTTAAAGTTTGATTTTCGTTGTTAAAGTTTGATTTTCGTTGTTAAAGTTTGATTTTCGTTGTTAAAGTTTGATTT
>CALBKX010000046.1 GCA_937895935.1 uncultured Clostridia bacterium | reverse complement strand
GGCTGTAAAAAAACCTAGGTTTTGAATTTGAAATCATTACCTAGGTTTACAGCCTTTTTAATTTGCATATTTATACTTGTCTTTAGCTTCTTGGTTAACTGATTTAGGTTTAATCTTAGAAGCTTTTTTTGATAGTCGTTTTGCACTGGGCTTTTTAAATGTTTCTGTTTGAATATTATCCGGTGCTTTCCAATAATTGAATTTTGCTTCACCATTGAAATGTTTAAATAGTTTTCTAACATTATATCCTAAGCACACTAACATAAATTCAGCAGAGACTTTATTAATGCTACGTCTTCTAAATCGCTCATATTGAAAGTCTTGTTTTATCACCCCAAATGCTCCTTCAACTTGAGATGATCTATTTACTCTCATTTCAATTCCCTCTATAGAAAGTAGATTTTTTTCTGCTTGTTGTATATATTTTTGAGGTTCAATTGTCACTTCAAAAATTTTAAAATCTTCATTCTTTTCCTTCATAAATCTTTTACAGTAAGTTGAGAATGGGCAATTATTACATCCTTCAACCTTATAGAAAGTAGAACCTGCTTTTCTATGGTGCCAGTTAAGATTTGTTTTATATCCTATATGACCATTTAGGCACGTAATGGTTTCATCATCATTCAAATGATATTGACTAGGGTTTCTTCCGGATACATTGCCTTCCCATGTAAAGTATTTAACGAAGTTTTTTATATTATGTTTATCTAAATATTTGTAGTTAATAAGTGAACCATAACCAGAATCTGCACATAGTCTTTTAGGATATTCATTGTAAAAATTATAATGAACATCCAATAATGGTACGAAATCATTAATATCTACTCTGGATTGTGTTACTAAATATGCGGTAACTAATCCATTAGCTACTGATATTTGTGTATTATATGCAGCGTGCATATTACTTCCAAGCCCAGAATAATAATCTTCTTTTAAACACATAGCTGTCGCGTCCTTATCAGTTTTATAATAAGAGTTTCTATTAGGTCCACACACACTCTCTTTCTCCTCATATTCTAAACTCTTTTGTAGATATTCAACTAATAAGTTATAACTATTTATATGTTTTTTGTTTTCTTTTATAGTCAAATCATATTGTTTCAATACTTCGTTTAATTCAACAATCTTTTTTGCTATGACCTTTGATTCAATTATTCCAGATTTATTAATTCCTCTTAATAAATCATATTCTGATAATAATTGTCTAACCTTATCACTTAATTTGTTATGGAAAGTGGTTGGCTTCCAAACGAATTTATATTTATTTGCGTTTGCTTCAAATTTTGAAACATCCAAATATAAATCATCCATACTTATCTTACATTCTTTGAAAATAGCTTTAGTAATTAAAGAGAATATTTTTTTTGATTTGATACTATATAATCATTCATAAAATTCCCTATCGTCATATGCGTTGGATATTGATCTTGCATTATATAAATGCACCTTAAATCGTTCTTAATTCTATCTTCAATATCCCTAAGCGTACCTTTGTTAAATGCGAAATTATATATAATGACTGCTAATAAATTGTAAGGATTATAGGTTGGTCGCCCTCCTTTATCTTCTTGTGGTTCATTCTTTTTAATCTCTTTTTCCAAAAAATCACAAACGCCTGATTCATCCAAAAGAGATAAAAATTTGTCTATTTTCTTCGACTGCTCAACATTAGTAGTGTAGCAGTCTACAAAAAATGTACTCATTGTGCTATAATATCTCATGTATTTTATTGTGTGAACAGCGATATTATACCATTAAAACGACTCCGGGTTCGATTCCCCGAGCGTTTTTTTGTTTTTAAGGCAAAGAAAAAGGAGCTGTTGCTCCAAAATCCAAGTTTTTCAAAACCTAGGTTTTTTTACAGCCCCT
>CALBKX010000045.1 GCA_937895935.1 uncultured Clostridia bacterium | reverse complement strand
AAAAAATCAGATTTAATAAGAATAATTTTGGAAGATTATATCAAACTAATTACTGAGCATATCTAAATATTCGCAAAACCTGTGTTTTGCGAATAAATAGAAAAACCGCTATATTTCTACTCTATCCAAATAATCTTTTAAAATTGCTCTTATTTGTCCGCTTAAGCTCCTTTCCTTTTGTTCAGCTATATTTTCGAGTTTGTATTTTAAGTCTTCAGGTAAACGTAACATAATAGTTTCGGTGAGTATTTTTTTGGTTTTTGGCATTATTTTCACCCCCTTTTAATTTTGTTTGTAAATGTATAATAATGATTTACGTTTATATGTATATCACTTAAATATGATATTGTCAACAACTTTTACATATTTAATTGAATTTTTTTATGATATCGCTTGTAGCGTCTTGCGAACGCGAGTGAGAGCGTGCCGGTAGACGTGGAATTGTTGCGGACGCAAAATTCACGGTTGCGGACAACGTCCGCCACGTCTGTAATATGCCTAGTCAAAAAAGCAGGATATTAAATCCCGCTTCTTGATAATTTTTTTAATCTTTCTCTTAAGGCATTTGCTTTGTATTCCCTTATTTGCTCTGCTGAGAGACCACTTAGTGCTTCCTGAGTTCTTTGTCTTGCTTCTGCAAGCTCTTTTCTTCTAGCTTTAATTTTTTCCATTAAATCGTGTTCTTCAGCGTCATATAGTCTATCAAAGTATTTTGAAGGTTTAACTACGTCCAAACCTTTAGCAGTCTGAAGGTAAATTTTATCCGTGTAATAAATCTTTTCTTTGTTTTCTTCAAAATACTTGCCACCTATACCCGGTTTTCTGCTACCATTTGTAAACTCTGGTTCAATGCCTTGTAGTTCATATAAACTTTTAGCATTGCCACCCTTTTGTTTTTTCATAATGTATCTTGCGACATAAGCACAAGTTTCAGCATTAACCTCGTTTAGTTCTATATGCCCTTTACCCCAAATGTTTTCAATCACTTGACTATGATACATTTTAAATCCTTTTTTAGAGTATTTATAAAATTCCTTATCGTGTACTTGAAAGTTAAACATTAGCAGATGGTAATGAGGTCTACCTTTTTGGTCTCCATATTCACCACACATATAGAAACGTATATTATCTTCCTTGTAGTGGTATTGCCAGTACCTGCGTAAGTTTTTAAGAAATTTTTGTACATCTTCTTTTTCGAGTGTTGGTACCAGCTGCATTTCTCCGGTATTAAGATTAGCACCTTGTTTTTTTGGTAAATTTTCATCATTGTATGTTAAAGTTAACATTTCATTGAAACTCCACTGCTTTTGCTCTAACATACAACGTTGCATCCATTCTTTAGAATAGTCCAATCTACAGCTTTGGCATTTGCAGCAAGGTATTTCTTGATAATCACGAATAATGATATCTTGCCATACATCCTTAGGTCTTTGTGATTTTGCAAGTTCAGGAGATTTAGGTTTGTGAATGAAAGCTAATTTTCTAGAGGTGATATAATATAAGGGTTTACCTTTTTCGGTTAAATATCCAGTATCAAATGCCCTTAAAGGATTTGTACAGCTCATTTAAACCTCTTTTAAGTTGAAACAACGTGTACGCACACGCACGCATACGTGCGCATGTACACGCGTCCCCCGCGCGCGCACTTGTTATTTAGGGGGACGAGTGACACAAAATTGTGTGTCACTTTGTTTCTACATAACTAATTTGCTTATAATTTTAGCAACATTTTTGTAAATATTGCTTGTAGTTTGTTGGTCGATACTTTTTGCATTTGTTAAAGAGTTAATTAACATTCCTGCTTGGCCTATTATATTTGAACTGCCTTGTATTCCAGTGCTACCATTTGCACCACTAGGTACATATGAACTTGCTCCGCCACTTGCATAAAGCATACTAGGATTTAAACCTGCTTCCTTTATATCTTCCATAGCACGTTGATAAGAGGTATTACTCATATCTTCTTGCCATTGCCTATTTTTTTCGGCTTCAGCACTGTTATATTCTTGTGCTCTACGTTGAGTACCTATTCCTATGGCGTCCATAATATCGTTTACGCCATTGCCAAATAAAGGTGTTATATTTGAGCCTGGCACAAAAAAATCATACCAATCCCACTTATCGTCGAAAAATCCCATAATTTACCTCCTATAATCTTTTTAACCCTGGTATGCTATGAGGAGGCATAGGTCTTACTGCTATAGCATCGAATGCAAAATCTGCTATAAATTGGTCTTGAGTTTTACTTGGCACTGTTAATGCTCTATCTAGGTTTGCAGTAGTTTCTTTAATGAAATCTTCACCTAAAGTAGGTAGTGTACTGAATTCGTTTGCTAGATGCCAAAAATCTAGTGTTGCATCATCATTGCTTCTAAACTCACCGCTAACTTGGTTAGGCTTGTATCTATAATCTGACCAGGCTTCGTTATATCCAAATATCTCGTCGTCCATTTCATTACCTTGAGCAAATATTTCACGATTGTATATTGGCTGTTCTCCAATGTTTGCGAAGATAGGGTCATAGTAATCTGTTCGTTTAAATCTGCTAAACATTTTTGGTAGTCCTTGTTGGTAAGACTGCTCTTGTTTAATAGCTGCAAGAATTAATATTACTCCGTGTTCTTCAAAAGATTTAGTAAAATAGTCATTGCTATCATAAGTTAAACTCATACCTGATGTGTTACCTTGTGCACTAGTTGTATCCGTTGAAGATGTTTGTATTACTTGACTAATTTGAATAGGAATATTTTTACCGCCCAGATATTCGGCACGTTGTAATCTTGCGTCACTGCTTTGAACACCAAAGTGATTTTTGATGATTTCATTATAACGTGTTCCTCCTCTTGCGTCTAATTCATACATTTGTTGCAAAGCTATTGCCATTCTTAATTGGTTAACGCTTGAACTTGTTGCTTTAGATAGGTCGGCGTATAAGTTTGTTTGATTTACTCCACCTTTCCACTCGTAGCCACTTAATGGCATTGTTCCTTGTTGTAAAGTACTTTCTTTATCTATTGATAAGAATTCTTGGTCGGTTGGTGTGTGTCCGTTTATTCCTAGTTTGATTATTTCACCAACGTTATATAGGTTCCCATCGGTGTATAATGGAGCTGAACTACCAAGAGGTAACATTACATCAGGTCCTTTTTGTGGTTCTTGTAATGCGCTTGTGAAATAATCGTGTGTTTTGCATACTGGAAGTAGTTCACCACCTTTTTCAGCATCAGTTACATAATTATTACCATTTGACCCTTGTATATCTCCTTCAAGAGTAATATGTGTGAAATTTTGAATATTTTCATCTCTGAAAAAATCATTCCAACATTGGCAATATGCTTTGAAACAGTGGCTGTTGATTTCTAAGTTGTCTACTTTAGTTGGTATACCAAAGTGGTCGGCAATAGTGCCATTATTCCAACCTCCAGAAGGTGCTGTTACTCTTGGCACTTCATAAGTGGTTTTATTAGTAATAAAAGGACCTTCTTTGTTTTCTCCCATTATTTCTTCCCAGTGTTTATCTACAAGTCTATTTGGTACAAAAAAACAAGATATTTGCACCCACATATTATCCATTAATGGTTTAATTAATGTGCTTGTACGCATTAACATATTCATTTTTAGTTTGAATGTATCTCCAGGTAATACTTCTATTGCTGCAATAGGTGTTAGTTTACCCATATTAATTGTAGTTAGTTTTTTCCATTTCATTGGTTGTTTTGTTCTTTGTATTTTTAATGTTGTTGTTTCTCCAAAATTATACATCTTTTTTATCTCCTAATGTTTGTGCTATTTGTTGTTTAACAATTTCTGATATTGTTTCTTGGTTGACAATTACTTGATTATCTTTTTTAATTTCTTCTTTCATTTTAGTATCAACATTTGGCGTTTTATTTTGGTATTTATCCAATGCTTGTTTTAATCTTCCGTCTTGTATACCTGCTATGTATTCACCTATATTGTTGTTGAAAATCTTTTTAATTTGAGAAGGTCTTTCGTCAAAATCATTTTCAATTTGTTTAATCATTGAATATGCTTCTGTTAAAGTTTGAGGAATTGCAGTCATATCGACTATGTCCTGTTCAATTTCTTTTACTTGTTTTTTATCTATGTCAATTTCATAACGTTTTATTATACTTTCAAGTAGTTGACTGTCTTTGTGACTTTGGATTTTTTCATAAAAGTCTTCCCTGTCTGTCACTGTTGTTTCAATCTTACCAGATCGTTTATTGATTAAATCTTCGTACACTTCGATATATTTGCTAAAATTATTTTGAGCATATTCGTGTGGTGTTGGTCTATTAGTTTCGCTTTTGAATTCCATTTTACTCTCCTTGTTTCATTTCAATTCCATTTACTAAGTACTCGACTTTACTATCAATATTTCCAGTTGTTGTATCAAATGTTCCTAACTTGAATAATTGTGTGTCTTGATAATTAATACAGATATTAGTGCCATTGTTGGCATTTATTGCATTTTTGTAAGCCCTTTTTGCTTCTTCATCATTAGATAGGTAGAAAGGATTTCCTAATTCACCTACTACTACGTCTTTTACTGAATAAATATTTAATTTCATAATTTCTCCTTTTCACTAGTTGTGATATAAAATTTATTAATTTTTTTTGTATTTGATAGCCATTTTAATTCATATGGCAACATAATTAACTTAACGTTATTAATAACTATTGTTTTGTTATTACAATCAATTGCTTCTATGTGATAATACATACTACCTCATATTTGCCACTTTTTAGCCGATTTTAGCCACTTTTCAATATTGGTCGATAAGATAATCGAATTATAGTCTAATACCGCCTCTAGGATTGTTTATTTCCAAATTTTTAGGGTGTATTTTATTAGCTGTGGTTCTAAAAATTTTTTTATCGACTTTTTTTCTAACTAATTTACGTTTTGCCATTAACTTACTCCTTTTTAATTATTTTCCAAATTTTGAGTGGTATTAGTAACATTGTTTTGATTATTGTTACTTTTAGTATCACTGTTTATTTTGTATTTTTTGCATTGTTTAGCGATGTACTTTTGAGCCTTTGCATTGGCTTCTTCCGCTATTTCTTCAGGTGTTTTAGTTTTGTAACCTTTTCTTTTAAGAATTACACTTAATATCAATGCTAAGAATGATATCCCTGAATTTATTATTGCTATTATTGTTTCTTGGTCCATAATCTCTCCTTTTTGTATTACAATAAAAAAAACAGCTTTTAAAACTGTTTTACTGAATTTGTATTACATCGTTGTTTTTATTTTCGAAAAACTCTAGGTTTTGCGAATAATAAGACCGTTATAACAATGAAGTCCTTTTTAAATCTAATT
>CALBKX010000044.1 GCA_937895935.1 uncultured Clostridia bacterium | reverse complement strand
GGAATATTGAGATTGAATGTATTCCTGCGGTTCTTCTCGAATGTTATCACACGCTCGCACATCTCTATCAGAATGAAAGTCCATTAAACCACCTCTATTTCTATGTTGTCTTTTGATAACGTAGGCAATTTATCGAGCGGAATATCTATTTTATCTTGATAATTACCGCTGAAAGGAAACTTAATTTTAATAGACTGCAAGTTTTCTGCTCCTGCTAAAATAGCTGATTTATAAAAACGGCTAGCATAAACAGTTTGACCCATCTTTACTCGCCCATATTCTGATTCTTGCCCCTCGAAATTTTGAATTAATGCAGTTTTTATATCATCCTCAAAGGTAGTGGCAGTTTGCGGCGTTTTTGTCATAGTAACCTTTATTCCAAATGGACTAGCTTCTGGAATTTCAAAATAATAATCATGGTTGCTACCAACGGTAGGGTCTTTAATAGTAACCTTTTGATTTCCAGCAAATCCACAACCGCCACCTAACTTCATATGAATTGCCATACCAATTTCAGAAGGTTCACCACCATAGACGGATAAATAAATAGAATGGGGCGGAATAGTCACGCCCATTTTGGTTATTTCCACGTCTCCTCTGTTTTGTTCGCATGAGCAAGCAATAACGCCTGAAAGATTTGCCACTGTTCCTTCTACGCTTTCCGCTGTGCCGTGTGCATTTTTGGATACGCTCTCATATCTTCTTGATTCAAATTCCGCTTGCGTCTCTACATCTCTTCCTGTTGCTCCAGCCGCACTGTTAGAAACACTATCCCACCCCGGGGTTGCCGTAATAATAGTCTGAACGGTATCTATTCCAACTTCAACTGCTCCATAGGTGGCACAACGAAAAACACAATTTACCGTACCACCCTCTTGTATTTTATTAGGTGTAGTATTGTAAAATTTGTTACCGTTTACATCTTGAACAACCGCTCCATAAGGAATAATAGTCCCTTGCAAGCCTTTACACTGGCAGGTAACATAAGTCGGTTGTGCTACTTGCCTTGACAAGAAATAAATTTGAGCTAATGCATCTTGAAACACGCCTGTAGCGGTTTTAGGATTAAAACCGTTTGCTAGTCTCAATAGTTCGCTATCTTTTTGGGCTACTAATGCCGCTTGACCGTCTATTAATTGCCCTGCTGGAGTTTCTGGGTCTGTCACCAATTCTGGCGTATCTTCTGAAACATTAAAAGCCTTTTTCCAATTACTAGCAATTTGTTGTCGAACCTTTGCTGTTTCTTCTACCGTTACTCCTGTTTCCGTATCAAAAATTAATGCCATTTCCTCACCTCCTAAAATTCAATAGATACGGTCTGCGTATTGTCAGTAATGTAAGCTATACCACCAAGGATTCTATTATCTTTATCGTAGTTTAGCTTTACTCTACAATCTTTTACACCATCCACTGCCATACACGCTTTGTAAATACGATTAATTAATACAGATTGTGAAATTCTGTAATCTTTCCCTAGTTCTATATCAAAATGAGGAATACCCCTTTTTTTATTAAAATAGGCATCATTAGTAAATAACCGTATAGCATTAGCAGCAGTTTGAGCGGTGCAATAAGCTTCTGTAGCTGTAGCTATATTTCCAGCACCATCTACTTGAATATCCCAATTTTCATTTAAAAGCAACGTCTGCAACGTACATCACCTCTATCCCCAATGCGTTTATTTTCATTCCAAGACATTTCTTGCGTATGGTATGAATAGGTTTGTAGGTGACTATCAAGAAACGCCATAGAAGTCATTTAATACATATCAATGAGCTGGTGACGTTTCACCATGCACACCCGTGTGAGTATGATTTTTAAGACTAATCCCATCTGCTATAACGTCACCTATTACTGTCACTGTGCCATTAATAGTCACTCCACCAGTGCTATTTATAACAGTTGTCTTATCTTGCTTCAGCTCTATGTAGGTCTCTGGTTTTTGGTTTAGAAATCCGCCAATATAAAAACCATCTGATTGTGAAAACCTTCTATAACTAGCTGGTTTCTGTGGCTCTTTACTTTCTGCATTAACGCTGGAGGAATCTGAATCTGTAAAAATAGCCAGTCCTTTATCTCCTACCACGGGGTCAATAATTAAGGCAGCATTTCCACCTTGAATCCTTGAATATGGTAAGTGATATAAAGTGACTGGCTTTACAAATTCTCCCTTTCCATCGATTGTACCTATTAGTGGTAATACATCCACGTAACCTGTGGTATCCGATGGATAAACTGCTTGCACTTTAACAGGCACGGCAGTAGATACATTTTGTAATGCTTGCTGAATAATAAACCCTATAGCATTAAAAGGACTTTGACCGCTATAGGGTGTCTTTTTCCCTTGTACTGCGGTATCATCATTATTCATGTTTCATTTCTCCATGTTCCTTCGATAGATGTATGCCAGTTGCCGCCACTTGATACATACGCTTCAAGGTCGTGATGAATTTTAACTACTCTCCACACGCCTGTAGCTTTAGGGACTATACTTTCTACCTTAACTAATCCACCAATTTCAACCGATGGGGAAAAAAGACATTCGCATTTAATGCCGTCATTAGTAAAAGACGGATATCCGATTAGTCCTGTCTCTTTACTTAACAATGGCACTATACAATCTCGATTATCCTTATAAGATGGTAAAATAACAAATTTTCCATTGTCTATAAGTAAATCAATTCCTGTCTGCTTTGCTAGTAGTCTAGCTTTTACAACTGGCGTTCCTGTAAATACACAATTACTCACACTACCTGTCACGCCTTGATTATCAAGTGTATATCCTGCTTCTTTAGCAAATTGCTCCATGAGCTTCTCTATCGTAATTTCACCATTGACAGATACTGGCGGTGTAGATTTTTGCAATGGGTAGTAACCACTTTTAGCTTCAATTTTAAATGTCACTTTTCCGTCTGATGAAAACTCTGGAACGGCACTTGTAATTTCGCCTTGAAAAACCAAGTCAAGGTCTCTACCCTCCTCTCCAGCTTCCACCTTAATAACGTTGTTGTAAGTTTGAAGTTGTCTAAAGGATAAAACCGTGAGCTTTTCCATAAGGTTCAAAGATAAATTTTCCACTGATATTGAACACTTTGGGAGTTCGTCTCCACCGCCTTTATCCATGCTAACGTGAATAGGGACTTTAGGAAGAATAACTTCATTGTTATCATCTTGAAACGTGCCTTCCGCTAATGCTATGGATATTCTAATTACTTTTTTCCAAAACATTATGATTCACCGTCCGTATAGCATAAAATAAATCTACTTCCTAATTCTGCATAGTTAGGTTCTTTATTTTTTCGTTTTAAGTCAGAAAAGAAAAGATAGCCATTAAAGTAAGGCGTTGGATATGCAAGTAAAGACATCCCAGATAAACATATGGCACCAGTTCTAATGGTTCGTCCATTTGCAGTAAAATCCATATATAAATAATCGCCACGTTGAAAAAGATGGATGGTACAATTTTGGTCATTTAAAACAACATTAAACCGTTGATTAGGAATAGCTTTTATAGGTATTTTAGTAATCATGAGAACATTCCACCTGCCGCTTCAATAATACTACTTCCACTATCTCCTATTGCCTTTAGCACACTTCTGTTATCTTCTTGAGCAGCACTACCTTCATCACCTTCTGATGGTTCGTAACCGCCAACTTGTCCACCGTCAACAACGGATGAATCACTAGCGTTTGAACAATCATCGCTTGAAATTGTTGCAACCTGCTGATTTGCTTGAATAGTGGAAGCGTCAACTTGTGCATAGGCTGGCTCTGTTTCTCTAATTTCCTTGAATGTTCCTTGTATCGCAAGGACGCCTAAACCATTATCAAGTGACATATTGTGATTGTAATTTTCGAGGGTCATATTCTCATACTCACGGTATGGAGTAACAATAGAAAAAGTTGCCACTTCGTTTTTTAATTCATCCAATTTAGTAAGTGCTTCTTGAAGTGCCCCCTTTTCACCTTGAAAAGCAAACTCCATGCTAATTTCCAACGGTTCAGAAGTTTTGTTATAGCTTGTAAAACTTCCCTCTTCGATAGAATCAGAAACTACAGAACCGCCAGCAGTGATGGATATTGAAATAATGGATGAGATAGGAAGTATAGTACTTCCTGCCTCATCTGCTAGCATCCATTCTTGACCGTTTTCTTGCTCTGGCATAAAAGAC
>CALBKX010000043.1 GCA_937895935.1 uncultured Clostridia bacterium | reverse complement strand
TCTACACCGCTTGTTATAAAAGAAACTTATCCTGATATTTGTGGCGTTGTTGTTGTGGCAAGTGGAGCATCAAATGCTTTAGTTAAACTAAATATGATGAGGTCTATAACTACGCTTTTAAATATAAAAGAAAGTTGTATACAAATAATGGTTGGCGGATAAAAGATGTGTTAAAAAAATTAAAAAATATTATATGCAAAAAGTCATAAAAGTGTGAAAGAGATAATATATTAAGATAACAACAAAAAAGGAGAGATTTATGAAGAAAAAAACAAAAATATTTATTTTAGTAGGAATGGTTTTATTATTAGGTGTTACAGGTTATTTAAATATCGCACTTAACAATAGAATTAAACAAACATCTGGACAAAGCGTAACTACAGCTAATTATTTTTCTACATATAGAGAAGATAGACAATCTACACGTGATCAAGAATTATTATATTATGACGCAATTATAACAAGCGAATCATCTTCAAGTGAAGCAATTTCAAATGCAGAAGCAAAAAAACTTGCTTTGGTTTCACAAATGGAAAGTGAATTAGTTATTGAAGGATTAATTAAAGCAAAAGGATTTGAAGATTGTATTGTGACTAATGTTAATCCAAATGTTAAAATAGTTGTTAAATGTGCACAAGCTACATTGACGGCAAATGAAGTTGCTCAAATTGTATCTATCGTTAAAGAACAAACTAAAGCAGATATTGACAATATTCAAATTACACCTGTTGAATAAAAATTAAATTACTAAATATGTATGAAGAAATTAAAAAAATAATTGCAAATAACCTTGCTATATGATATAGTAATAATACATATAGTGAGGTTTTTTATGGTTGAATTACAGGACAACATAACGGCAAATAAAGGTAAAACAACTTGTGATAGAAATATTTTGCTTTCAATTATAAGTTTGGCAACTAAGGAAATAAGTGGAGTTAGTGAATTGGTAGATACCCCGTCTATTATTTTAAAAAGAATGTTTAAAAATAGAGATAGCAAAGGTGTTAAAATTTATATATCTCCAAATGGTAAAGTAACTGTTGATGTTTATATAAAAGTTTTTTCTGGCGTTAGTGTTCCAGATATTTGTTTTAGGGTTCAAGAAAACATTAGAAACAATATTGCTTCTATGGTTGAATTAAAAACAGGTAAAATCAATGTTCATATTGTTGGTGTTAATTTTGTTAAAAAGAATGAGGAAGGTGTTTAATGCGAGGACTAGCGAGAGAAACTGCTTTTAAAATTATTTATAAAAGCTTGTTTTTAAATGGTGATTTATCTTTGGATGAGATGCTGGAAGAAGACAATATAACAACCGAGCAAGATAAAGATTTTGCAGAAGATTATAATTTTGTTAACTCTATTATTGAATTATATAGTCAAAATAAAAATTATGTAAATAACCTTATTGATAAAAACTTAAAAGGATACACTCCTGATAGAGTTTACAGAATTGATAGGGCAATTCTTGCAACGGCTATAACTGAATTGTTGTTCTATAAACAAACCCCGTTAAAGGTGGTTTTTAATGAGGCGGTTGAAATGGCTAAAAAATATTCAACAGAAAAAAGTTATTCGTTTATTAATGGGATTTTAAAAACCATAATAGAGGAACAAAATGCCAATTAAACCAGTTACTGTTACTCAGTTGAGCAACTATTTAAAACAAATTTTTGATGCTGAAGAATTGTTATTTAATATAAGTGTTGTTGGAGAGGTATCTGGCTATTCTAATGTCAGAGGAACGGCATATTTTTCACTAAAAGACGAAAATAGTATTTTATCTTGTGTTTGCTTCACAGCGGATGATTTTAAAGATATCAAAAATGGTGATAGCGTGGTTGTTGTTGGAACACCGCGATATTATGTTAAAGGTGGCAAACTTAATTTTAATGTAATAAAAATTGAACACTATGGAGAAAGTGCTTTATATCAAAAGTTTTTAGAATTAAAAACTAAACTTGAAAACAAAGGATATTTTGACCAAAGTCACAAAAAACCTATGCCTAAAAATATTAAAAGGATAGGTGTAGTTTCAAGTGAAGGCGGTGCTGTAATACAGGATATAATCAATATTAGAACAAGAAGAAACCCGAAAATTGATATAGTTTTATATCCAGTCAAAGTTCAGGGTAACAATGCAGAATTTGAAATTGCTGAAGGAATAAAAGCATTAGATAATTATGATGTGGATGTAATAGTTGTTGCCAGGGGTGGTGGAAGTATGGAAGACTTACAGCCTTTTAACACTGAAATAGTTGCCGAAGCCACTTATAATTGTAACAAATTTATAATGTCAGCCGTTGGTCATGAAACTGATTTTACCATAATAGATTTTTGTAGTGATTTAAGAGCGCCAACTCCGAGTGTGGCTGCTGAGCTTTTATGTGAAGATTTTTTTGATAAAAAATTAAGGTTTGAAAAATCAGTTGATTCTTTGCTAAAATCTTATAATGCAAAGTTTAATTATGAAGTTTATAAATATAAAAATGATGTCAATCAATTATTAAAAAGTTATCAATATTTAGAGCAAGATTCAAAACAATTGTTTAATAAAAACTTGTGTAATATATTTAACTTATCAAAGACCTATTTTGATAAAAGAGAAAAGGAATTAATTTACAATAATTGTATTTTAAAAAAACTTGACCCAAAAGAAGTTTTAAAATTGGGATATGCAAGTATAAAAAATTTGAAGGGCTATGTAACAAAAGTAAGTGACCTAAAAAAAGATGATAAAATAGATATTATCTTTAAAGATGGAATGGTTAAAGCAAAAATTTTATAAAAGAGGTTTTTTATGGATTATGAGCAAAAAATGAACGAATTAGAGTCTATTATACAAAAATTAGAAAGCGGTGAAGTAAAATTTGATGAGGCTACTTCTTTATTTGAAAAAGGAGCACTTTTGTGTAAAGAATTGTCTAAAACTTTTGATGACGCAAAAGGAAAAGTCACTGTTGTTCGTCAAGAACTTATGGGACTTATAAAAGAGGAAGAATTAAATTAAGGTAAGGAAGGAAATATGAAAAATAAGAGTATTACAAGCAGGAATGAAGATTTTGCAAAATGGTATACAGACGTTGTTATGGCTGCCAAATTGGCAGATTATAGTAGTGTAAAAGGTTGTGTAATTTTAGAACCAAATGGGAACGCATTATGGGAAAAGATGAAAGAAACCTTGGATAGAATGTTTAAACAGACTGGACACGAAAATGTGTATATGCCAGTTTTAATCCCAGAATCGCTATTAAAAAAGGAAGGAGAACTTATTGAGGGGTTTGCTCCAGAATGTGCTTGGGTAACAAAAGGTGGAAGTTCTGATTTAGACGAAAAGTTGGCGTTTAGACCTACCTCTGAAACATTATTCTCTGATTATTATTCTAAAAAAGTAAAGTCATATAGAGATTTGCCAAAACTATATAATCAATGGGCAAATGTAATAAGATGGGAAAAGGAAACTCGTCCTTTTTTAAGGACGAGAGAATTTTTGTGGCAAGAAGGTCACACAATTCACGAAACTGAAAAAGAAGCAATGGAAGAAACTTTAAGAATGCTAAATGTTTATAAAACTTTTTTTATAGACTATTTGGCTATACCAGTTATAAGCGGTAAAAAAACAGAAAAGGAAAAGTTTGCTGGTGCTGAAAGCACTTATACTATTGAGGCTTTGATGTATAATGGGGTGGCACTACAAAGTGCAACCAGCCATTATTTTGGTCAAAAATTTGCTAAGGCATACAATATTAAATTTTTAAGCCGAGAAGAGAAATGGGAATATGTATATCAAACTTCTTGGGGGGCTACTACAAGAATGATAGGTGCTTTAATTATGGTGCATAGTGATGAAAATGGTCTTGTTTTACCTCCCAAAATTGCTCCAAAACAAGTTGCTATTATTCCAATAGGAAAAGATGAAGAAATTGTAAAAATAGCCGACAATTATTCCAAAATTTTAAATCAATCAAATATTGTATCTTATGTTGATAATACTGAAAGATCTCCGGGATTTAAATTTGCTGAAGCAGAGGTTAATGGTATTCCAGTTCGATTGGAAGTGGGGATGAGAGATTTAGAAGCGGGCAAAATTACTTTGGCAAGACGAGATACTGGAGAAAAAATTCAAATTGATAAAGATTGTGATATTGTTAAAGCTGTCAATGAATTAATGGATGATATACAAAATAATTTATTACAAAAAGCTACAATAAGGCGAGATGAACTGACATTTGTTTGTAAAACTTTAGACGAAGTTGATAGACAAATTAATAAACAGCCTGGATTTATAAAGGCAGAATGGTGCGGATGTCAAGAGTGTGAATTAAAATTAAAAGAATATCGCGGTATAAAATCAAGATGTATTTTAGAAGATGACCCTATTAGTTTTGGAAAATGTGTAGTTTGTGGTAGGCCTTCAAAATTTAGTGTCATGTGGGGTATTCAGTATTAATACATTATTTGGTACGTATAAAATATTTTACCTACAATATAATGTATTATGCAAACAAATTGTTTCATTTATAAAAGTAAACTTGATTTTGATAAATGAATATGATATAATACAATTGAAGGTGCAGTATTCTAGTCATTGTTTTTAAACTGGAAGGCGATTTTTAAAGCGTCGTTGGGCATATCTGTGAAGTTTTTGGTGTTTGCCTTGGTTGCCCAAACTGGGGTGAATGCTGAAAGTTAAGATTTTTGGGCGGGCTATAATGGCATATAGCTTTAACCCCATTTATCGTGGAGACCTATTTTGGCGGAAACGTTAGTTTTTACTATTTAGGCGTGAACCTGCATATGACAAACATTGTGTGCAGTGTAGCCTGCTTTGAGTGAATAGTTGGGGATATAGCGATTATATTTTTATATAATTTAGCGCTAATTGTATTTAAATAATGCTCTTGAAACGCTATTTGCAAAAAAAGATAAGGTTTAATAAAGGTGTTTAGGAAAACTTCTAGACTGTTGATTTGTAAAAGTCTGGCATTTTAGGGATTATAGTGCGTTCTTAGTGGCGATTCGGTGAAAAGCCTTTTGTTGAAAGGAAACTGCTTTTTGGTGACAAGAAGTCTGAAAGGTGGGAAATCCTACCGAACCTATGTCGCAAGGTTTACTTAAAATGCTACCTTCAATTTTTTTTATATATTAGCTATAATAGTAATAATTATAATTTATTATTAATATATTCATAATGTGAATAAGGGTAAAAAGATGGATGAAATTCCTAATAAAAAGGATAAAAAAGTTAAAAAGCAATCTACTAATTTTTGGCCATTAAAAATTTTTGTTATGGCAATTGCTTTATCGCTAGGATTTAGTGTTTTGTCTGAGTTTGTAATGGGGGTTACAGGTATTGTGGTTGCAATACTTGTTATTATATTATTTGTTTCAATAGCTATTTTTACTGACATGATAGGTGTTGCTGTTACGGCGTGTTC
This sequence comes from uncultured Clostridia bacterium, assembly GCA_937895935.1. GTDB lineage: Bacteria > Bacillota > Clostridia > Christensenellales > UBA1242 > HGM11367. Next base: position 22,101 of record CALBKX010000043.1, on the reverse strand, counting down.
GAAAGAACCTTTTATTGCAATGTGTTCAAAAAAAGTAAAAGGAGCAAAAGAAGGACTGATGTTAATAAGAAATGCAGATAAAGTGGCTTCTTTATGTGCGGATGTGCTTGGTGATGTATGTGGTATTTTAAGTGGTGCTGCAGGGGCGAGCATTGTGGCAAGAATCACAAAAGATTTTACTAATGCAAATTTAACAATATTAGTTGCTTCGTTAGTTACTGCATTTATTGCTGGAATAACTATAGCGGGTAAGGCTCTAGGAAAGAAAACTGCTATAAATAAATGCAACACTATAATTTTAAATGTGGGCAAGTTTTTAAGTGTATTTACTAAAAAAGGTTTAAAAACAAAAAAATAAAATAACATCGAAACTTCAATTGGCGTTTTGCGTTTGCTTAAAGTAGATGCCCCTTGCTAATCATATAAAAATTCTTTTTGACTTATGCAAGATAAAAAGATAGCTTTGATTTTAATGTCGGCTTTAAAACCTAAAAATTAACAAATAAATTTGTTGCTTTGTGGTGTCCTATAATTATAAAAAATTTTATAATAGAAAATTAAAAAAGGCGAGAGGGGGGGGTCTTTTTTTTGTATAAATTTTACATTATTGAAAGGCGCATTTTGGTGCTTACACATAAGGACGCGTGATGTTTATACATACTATCGAAAGTTTTGTCAGAATGCGTCGAATGTATATTCAAATAAGCAAGGCAACTTCACATAGTAAACATTAAAAGTAGTGTGGTGATTTTGATATTTTTTAATTTTAAGAGGTGATTATTTTTTAAAATACAAAAATGTATAAGCCGTTTATAAATATAAATTGGCTTTCTATAGATATGCAAAAAATTAAATTTTAATAAAATTTTGATGAATAAATATGCAAAAATCACTTGCATAATTATAAATTGTATTGTATAATAATGAAAATTATATGAATAAACATAAATTTATATTTATGCACAATACGGCTCTAAGCCTTTATTTTAAAGGGATTGGAAGCATACAAAGGAGGCAAATTTGGCACGTTCTTTAAGACAATCGAAAATACTAGAAATTATTTCAACCAAAGAAATAGAAACTCAAGATGAGTTAGTTGCACAACTTAAAAGTGCTAATTTTGACATAACTCAAGCAACAATTTCCCGTGATATAAAGGAATTAGGGTTAATAAAAGTTTTAGGTAGTGAAGGCAGATACAAGTATGCTTTAGTTGATTCTGGCGAACAAGGTGTTAGTAATAAAAATATAAATTTATTTAAAATGTGTGTTATATCTGTCAAGTCAATAAATAATGTCTGCTTGATTAGAACTGTTAAGCAGTTTGCTTTGGGTGTGTGTTCTTTAATTGACAAGTTAAATTTAATTGATGTAATGGGTTCATCTTGTGGAGATGATACTGTTGCAATATATTTTCCAGATACTATAAAAGCGTCTGATGCTATGAAAACAATTGTTGAAATTTTGGGATAGAATATGTTACGTACTTTAAAGATAAAAAATTTTGCACTTATTGAGGAGCAAACAATAGACTTTGCAAAAGGCTTTAATGTTTTAGTTGGTGAAACTGGAGCGGGTAAAAGTCTTATTTTGGATGCTCTTGGTTTTGTGATGGGTGATAAATCCAATAAACTTAATATTCGAAAAGGAAAAGATAAGCTGTTTGTTCAGGCTGTTTTTGACTCTCCTTCTTCAGAAATAATTAGTATGCTGGAAAATAATGGAATTGATGTTGATGATGATGTTATTTTTTCTAGAACTTTAAATTTAGATGGCAAATCAGATTCAAGAATTAACGGATGTATTGTACCTGTCGGTTTGGTAAAAAATATAGCTTCACTAGTTTTAGATACATATACTCAAAATGAAAATATAGAACTTTTGAATTCTAAAAAGCATCTTGGAATTTTAGATGCTTTTTCAGGCTCAAAACTAGATGCTATTAAGAAAGAAATCGAGTTTGATTTTGATGAATTAAATAAAAAACAAACTTTAATGAAAGAAATAGGTGGAGATAAAACTAATCGTGCGAGGGAACTTGAATTGATTGAATATCAAATCAAAGATATAGAGGGTGCTAATTTAAAAATTGGTGAAGATGAAGAAATAAAAGATAGATTAAATGTTTTATCAAATTATGAAAAGATAGTTGAATCTTTGAAAATAGCCAATGATAATTTAAATAATGTTGGCGATGCATTGCAAATTTCCCAAAAATCTTTAAATACTGCTGGTTTGTATAATAATAGTATTATTGATTTAGAAGAAAGAGTTTCATCTGTAAACATTGAAATTGAGGATATTAATGAAACTATTTCTGATTTTTTATCAAAAACTGAATTTGATGAGAGTGAGTTAAACGCCTTGGAACATAGGCTTGAAACAATTTCTTTGCTTAAAAAGAAGTATGGTTTTACAATTGAGGAAATTTTGACATACCTTGATGAAATTAAAATCAAATATGATAATTTATTGTTTGGTGAAGAAAAATTAATTGAGTTAGAAAAAGAATATGCTGTTTTAAAACAGTCGCTTTATAATAAATGTGTTAAATTGTCTAATTTAAGAAAGAATGTGGCAATTGAAATAGAAAAAAATGTGACTCAAGAGTTAAAAGCATTAGGATTTAAAAATGCAACCTTTAAAGTTGATTTTAAAGAAAATAAAGATATAACCAAAAATGGGATTGATGATGTTGAATTTTTGTTGTCTGCTAATGCAGGGCAAGATTTAAAAAGTTTATCAAAAACAATTTCAGGTGGAGAAATGAGCCGTTTTATGTTGGCATTAAAAAATATTTTCGCAAAATGTTTTAATTCATCGACCTTAGTATTTGATGAAGTGGATACTGGTATAAGTGGAGAAATAGGACAAAAGGTTGCTGAGCATTTAGCGCTATTGTCAAAGCATTATCAGTTGATTTGTATTACTCATTTGAGCCAGGTGACAGCAATGGCTGATAACTATATTTTTGTATCAAAATGCGTATGCAATAATGAAACTTTCACTAATATTTCATACTTAAAGGGGGATGATATAATAAAATATATCGCAACTGTTTCTGGTGCTGAACCAACAAGTATAGCAAAACAATTCGCTCTTGAATTAAAAGCTAAAGCGGAGGAGTTTAAAGCGAAAGTTTAACTATTTAGAATATTTTTTTTATTTACGACAAAGACTATTTTAAAAGATAGTCTTTTTTTAGGTGATTTATGATAAAAAAAATTGGAATAAAGTTGTTGGGCATATTTTTTGCTGTAGGATTTGTTTTGCTTTGTGTAAATATAAACTATGATGCAATAATTGATATGCCAAATAGTGTGCATATGACGCTTGATGATTTAAACGAGTTGAATGAAAAATCTACTTTTGGTTCTTTTGCTACGGCTGAATTGAGTGAAAACATATTTACAGTTGGTGGAGAAAGAAAACATAATACTAGTTTGCTTGTTAAACTTTTTGGAATTATACCTATAAAAAAAGTTGAAGCGGTAATTGAGAACGAAAAGGAAATTTTTCTTGGAGGGATACCTCTTGGTTTTTCAATTAACACGCAAGGTTTGATTGTTGTAGGAAACAATACTGTGAGTAAAAACACTTCAAAATCACCGTTTAAAACAGGTGATATTATAACAAAGATAAATTCTCAAACAATCGAAAAGCCAAAAGATATATATAATATTTTACATAATTGTTCTGGAGAGCCAGTTTCGGTTGAATTAGTAAGAAATGGTGAAAATAAGTTTATTATGGTCGTACCACAACTTGACTTAGAAACAAATGAGTACAAATTGGGACTTTGGGTTAGAGATGATGCACAAGGTATTGGTACACTAACTTTTGTAACAAAGGACGGTAAATTTGGAGCTTTAGGACATAGTATATGTGATTATGAAACGGGTGTAGAAATCCCTGTTTCAAGTGGTGGAATATATCTTTGTAATTTGGTTGGAATTAATAAGGCACAAAAAGGACAGACTGGGGAAATTAGATGTTTATTTTCTCAAGCAAAAAAACCAAACGGTACCATTTCTAAAAATACAAAATGTGGCGTTTTTGGTCAAACCAATGATTATGATTCGTTAGTTGATACCAACTTGTCGGCACCTGTTGGAAATAGAATGCTAGTAAAACTAGGTAAGGCTAGTATTGTTAGTTCTGTTAGCGGTGTTAGAGAGGAATATGATATAGAAATAATAAAAGCAAAGTTTCAACCAGCATCAAGTGATAAAAGTTTTGTTTTTAGAGTGATTGATAAAAGACTTATTAATTTAACAGGTGGGATTGTGCAGGGGATGAGTGGTTCACCAATTATGCAAAATGGAAAAATTATAGGTGCCGTTACACATGTTTTTTTAAATGATTCAACTAAAGGCTATGGTGTGTATATTGATTGGATGTTGGAACAGGCTTCTTAAATAATTTTTTATAGATATATTATAACAAAATATGACATATTATAGAATATGGTCAATTATAACAATAAAAGTAGATGGGCTGGCTTTAAATATTCGATAATTGAATTTTTAAATAAGAATAAATGGTTGCTTACTTTACTTTCTATTCTTATTGTATTAGCGTTACTTACAGGTATATTTACGTCTATTAAATTATATAATTTAGATAATGATATAGATTTGGAAAAATATAGTATGTATTCACTAATAGATGGAAATATATATTCTTTTGGCTTTTTTCTACTTAGATATTTATCTTGTGTCATTATTATTGGATTGCTTTTTGTGTTTTCCAAAAATGTATTTCTTGGTATTTTGGGAATAGTGATTATAGTTTATAGGGCATTTTTAGTAACTTTAAATTGCACTTTTATTATAATTAAACTAGGTTTTGGTGGGATTTTAAGTTCAGTTCTCATAATATTCCCTTGTCAATTACTAATTTTGTTATTGCTTGCTCTCATATTTATAACTTTTGTGAATATGGCAAAAAATAAAAAAGAATGTGGTTTTATTGGTCAAGATTATTTAAGATTATTTTTTATGTTGCTGTTAATTTTGTTTTTGGTGGACATTGTTGAAGTGACACTACTTTTAATTTTTAAACCAACAACTATTTTGATTGTTTGACATTTGGTGGTTGATTTGTGATAATACAAATATGGGGGATAACTAAATGGTTGTAGATAATGCAGTTGGAATTTTAAAAAATAAATATAACATAGGTGATGTTGAATTGGCTTTTGTTGCCGGGTCTGGACTTTCTTTTGCTTTGCCTGACATTGAAAATCAAGTCGAGGTTACATATGAGTCAATCGGTTTACCACGTTCTAAGGTGAAAGGGCATAGCGGTAAATTTGTGTTTGGTGAACATAATGGTAAGAAAATCGTTTTTGTGTCAAGAATACATTACTATGAATGTGGAAATATTGAAATGGTAAGGTTGCCTTTTGAGATTGTGGCAAAACTGGGTGTGAAAAAAATAGTCCTATTAACATCATCAGGTGGTATAAATAACGATTTCCGAGTTGGAGATATAATGTTGATTTCAGATCATATTAATTTTACAGGAATAAATCCATTAATTAATATTGAAAAAATGGAATTTACAAATATGGGTGATTGTTATAATCAAGAATGGAGAAGTCAAGTGAAACAAATCGCTTTAGATAATGATATAAATTTAAAAGAGGGTGTGTTTGTCCAAATGAGTGGACCGAGCTATGAAACCAAAGCTGAAATTAATATGTTAAGAATGCTTGGTTGCGATGCTGTAAGTATGAGTACTGCTTTTGATTGTGTTATTTGTAATTATTTATCAATGAAAGTGATTGGTTTTTCAGTTATTGTAAATACTTTTTCAGGTAAAGATGATAAATTAACGCATATTGAAGTATTAGATAATGCTAAAAAGGCAAGTAGTAAATTAAAAACCATATTGACTCAATTGGTATAAAATACAACAACATTTATCTTTTATTAAAATTATTTATGGATAAACAAAAAAAGCGAGCATAACTGAAGTGAGCCCCGTAGCGGTCACTTCAAACAGCTTGTCTTTTATTTAAATTATTGTTTGAAAAATAATAGAATGAATTATAATATAATAAATATTTTAATATTTTTTGATTATAATAAATTTAAACATAAATTGTATAAAGGAGATTATATGAAAAAAATAAGAATATATGGTATTATACTACTATTGTTACTAACTGTATGTAGTGGTATTATGCAAAACAAATGTTTTGCATATGCAGAAGAAAATTTTGATTTAACAGCAAAATCTGCAATACTTATGGATTACAATTCTGGAACAATAATTTATGAAAAAGATAAAGATAAAAAATTGCCTATAGCAAGTATGGTGAAAATGATGACCATTTATATTACTTTTCAAAAATTGGAAAGTGGATATATAAAATATGAGCAAGAATTTACATCATCAGAAAATGTATCAAAAATGGGCGGATCGCAAGTATTTATGGATCCATATGTAAATTACACAGTAAAAGATTTATTAAAAAGCGTTATTATGGCTTCAGCAAATGATGCAAGTGTGGCTTTAGCTGAAGGAATAAGTGGTAGTGAAGGCGAATTTGTTAAATTAATGAATGATACTGCAAAAACTTTGGGTATGAACAATACTTACTATGTAAATTCAACTGGTCTTCCAGCACCAGAACAATATTCTTGTGCATATGATTGTGCTATACTATTAAAAAATATTTTAAAATATGATGATTATCATAAATTTAGCACCATTTGGATGGATTCTTTAACACATCCATCAGGCAGAAAAACTGAACTTGTTAATACTAATAAGTTAATTAGATATTATAATGGTTGCGATTCTGGGAAAACAGGTTCAACTGGTGAAGCGGGTTATTGTTTAACTTCTTCAGCTGTAAGAAATAATATGCGATTAATTTCTGTCGTTATTGGAGCAAAAACTGGAAAGGATAGATTTAAAGAATCGACCTCTATTTTAAATTATGGCTTCGCTAACTTTGAAAACAAACAATTGGTTAACAAAGTCAATGTTTTAAAAGAATTATCTACAAAAAAATGTAAAAATGATATTGCGGAAATTATTCCTGTGGAAGATTTTTTTGCTTTTGATAAAAAAGGAAGCAGTTCAAATTACAATGTCACTGTTGAATTACCAGAATCTATTGGTGCTACTAAAGTTGGGGAAATTGTAGGTAGAGTTATAATTTCAAAAGAAGGTAATGTTATTAAAATTATTGGACTTACTGTTAAAAATGACGTAGAAGGCTTAAGCTTTATTGATAATGTTAAAAATATTATTGCTAATATGTATTAAACGGAAGATAAATTATTCGCTTCGCTTAAGGATGACGCCTCAAAGGGCGTCATAACCCGCTCATTGAATAAATTTACTACCAATCAACATATATTCTTGATTTAATTAAAATAGTTTGTTATAATGACATTATGTTTTATATTTTAAGCAGTTTATTGCAAGAAGGTTATTCATTTGCACGTATTATATCCTTTTTTATAGGATATATTTTAGCAATTATGGTGGCTTTTGGTATGCACGAATATGCTCACGCGTTAACAGCATATAAATTAGGTGATCCGACTCCAAAAGCTTTAGGAAGATTAACAATTAACCCTTTAAAGCATATTGATGTTTATGGCTTGATTGGATTTTTAGTGGTTGGTTTTGGATGGGCTAAACCTGTGGAAATTAATCCATTAAATTTTAAAAAGTACAGACGTGATATGTTTTTAGTTAGCATCGCAGGTGTTTTAACTAACTTGGTTCTTGCTTTTGTGTTGAGTGGTGTATTTTTCTTTTTCTTTCATTTCTTGGCAAAACCAGATTCCATAAATGGGTACACTTATTCAAATGAATTAATGTTTTTAATTCATTACTTTTTGCAATATTCAATAATTTTAAATGTTGCTTTATTTTGTTTTAATTTAATTCCTATTTATCCACTAGATGGATTTAATGCAATGAAATCATTATTTAGATTAAATAATAAATTTTTAAATTTTATGTATAGATGGGGTAATCTTTTACTAATCCTTGTAATTATCACTCCTTTGTTTGATATATTTTATAATATAGTTACAGGTTTTATTATGAATACATTCTTTAGTTTTTGGGGGTTATTTGTATAATGAAGAATGATAACTTAGAAGAAATATACGCGGATAGTTATGGTGTTAAACTTGAGAATTTTGAAGGTCCTATTGCATTACTTTTGCATTTAGTAAAAGAATCTAAAATGGATATTGATGAAATCCACTTAGCAGACATAACTGAACAATATTTAGATTACATAAAAGACGTAGATGACTTAGATTTAGAAAGTGCAAGCGAGTTTATCCAAGTCGCTTCTATGTTGATTGAAATAAAATCAAAAGCTATTTTGCCGGTAGAAGTGCCTGATGATTTGGAAGATGAAATTGACCCTGAAACTTATTTGAAAGCAAAAATGAAGGAATATGCGGTATTTCAAGACGCAAGTGCTGCATTGCAACAAATTGAAGATATTAATAAATTATATAGAGAGCCTGATAAGTTGGCAGGAAATGTCAAAATAGTTTTGAAAGATATGGTTTTGGAAAATCTTTTAGATGCTTTTGCTAATTTGCTTTGCAAAGTGGAGCGTAAACAAGAAGATGCTGAGCCTAAAAAAATTGTTAAAGATAGATTCACGGTTGCAGAAAAAATTGTTTCAATTAAAAGCATAATTAGGGAAAAAAAGCATATCAAGTTTACTGATTTGTTTGAAAGTGACCATACTAAAAGTGAAATGTTAAATATATTTTTAGCACTTTTAGAACTATTGAAGCTTCAATTTGTTAAAGTAAAGCAAAGTGATTTATTTGGAGAAATTGATATTTTTGAAAACGAGGGAAAAGTAGTAAATGAGTGATATTAAAGAAATAATTAAAGCTACATTGTTTGTTGCTGGGGATGGTGTAGAAAAAAATATAATTAAAGAAAAATTAAATTTGAATGAAAAAGAATTTAATAAAATAATTGCGGAACTAAAATCAGAATTATCCGATTCGAGTGGTGTGTTGTTAATAGAATATAAAAACAAATTACAACTTTGTACAAATCAAAAGTACATTGATGTTGTAAGCGATATTTTAAACCCTATTAGGGAAAAAGCTTTAACAAAAGCAACTTTAGAAACGGTGGCTATTATTGCATATAAGCAACCAATAACAAAACTAGAAATTGAGGAAATTAGGAATACAAGGTCGGCAGATTATGCAATACAGATGTTATTAGATAACAATTTAATTGAAGTTGTAGGAAGAAAAGATGCTGTTGGAAAACCATTTTTATATGGAACAACTGAAGAGTTTTTAAAACGTTTTAACTTAAATGATATAAATGACTTGCCTTCTTATGAAGATTTGCTTGAAAGAATAAGATTAATTAGAGCTGAAACGGAAGTTCAACAAACTACTGATAGTTTATATAGAGATCATGAAATTTCTACTGAAGAAATAGTTCCAGAATTTTTAAAAGGTGAAGATATACAAATGGTGGAATGTGATGAACCAGATTCTTTAAATGATTGAGCATTATAAGAAGTCAGAGAAGATAAAATTTCCAAATCTTAAAAACGCTTATTTCAATTTGTAATATTTATTTAAAAATAAAACACAATAATATTATGCAAAGTTTATGGCTGATAATTATTGTGTTTTTTTTAGTATTATTAATTTTGCCTGTATTTGTTAAAGCATATGTATCATTTGATTTTTTGCATAACTTGGGTGTCTTGTCGCTTTATATCTTTTTCATAAAAATCTTAACATATAAAATTAAATATGAGAAAGGCGATATTGTTGTTTATACAAACAAAAATAAGAAAGAAATAGAGGTGAAGGTTTCAAATAAGCAGTTGCGTTTTTTAAAACAATTATCTGTACAATTAAAGCAAAAAATTATTTTAAAAAAAATACACATTTTTTCAAGAATAGGACTAAATGATGCCAGTAGTACCGCTTTATGTATCGGATTATTTAACATACTCGCATCAATAATTGTAGGCTATATAAAATTCAGTAAAAAATCTGCAAAAATGATTATAAACAGCAATCCAAATTATAATGGTAGTAATTTTACTATTTCCATTGTTGCGAGCTGTTTTATAACACTTTTTGATATTATTTATTCTCTGATAATGTCATTTGTAATAATAAAAAGGAGTGAAAAATATGAAAGAGTTTAGTAAAAATTCTAGTATAGACGAGTTAATCAAAACATCATTAGATAGAGTAAAGGTTTTAATGGAAACTAATACTATAGTTGGTGAACCAATAAAAATTGATGAAAAAACAACTATAATACCTATTTCTAAGGCAAGTGTTGGGTTTGTTGTTGGTGGTGGCGAATATGCTGATAAAAGTTCTAGAAGAGTCGCTAATCATTTTCCAATGGCAGGTGGTAGCGGTTGTGGAATGAGTGTAACTCCTGTTGGGTTTATTGTTATTATTGACAATAATGCTCAATTTGTGGATGTAGAAAATAAAACCATGTATCAAACATTACTTAATTTAGCAAATAAACTTATAGACAAAATAAATAGCAATAAATCTGGAGAAAACAATGAAAAAAATTAGTTTATCCATATGTAGCATAATTGTTGGTTTTATATTAGTTTTAGTTTTTTCATTAAACATTAATTTAAAAAAAGATAAAGTTTATGCAGATTCATCTGCTAAAGCTATGTGTTTAATTGAGACAGGGAGTTCTAGAAAATTATATTCAAAAAATGAAACCATAAAACTTCCTATGGCTTCTACAACAAAAATTGTTACAGCTTTAACAGTTTTAGATAATTGTAGTGACCTTGATGAAGAGTTTAAAATAGATAACAGAGCAGTTGGAATACCGGGAACTAGTATATATTTAAAACAAGATGAAACTCTGACTGTGAGGGAATTGCTCTATGGTATGATGTTGCCATCAGGTAATGACGCTGCGACAGCTCTTGCATATCATATTGCTAATGACATTCCTAGATTTTGTGAACTTATGAACAAAACGGCTTCAAAATGTGGGGCATATAACTCCAACTTTGAAAATCCTCATGGATTAGACAGTCCTGGTCATTTTACAACAGCATACGATCTTGCATTGATTACAGCGCAAGCATTAAGAAATGAAACTTTTAAAGATATTGTGACAACCAAAAGCACAAAAATACGTGGCAGTAGTGAGGGATCTTATCGTTATTTAAAAAACAAAAATAGATTATTAAATTCTCTTGACGGTTGCATAGGTGTTAAAACTGGATATACTGGCAAAGCGGGAAGATGCTTAGTTAGTGCTTGCGAAAGAGATGATTTTAGAACAGTATGTGTTGTTTTAAATTGTGGATCAATGTTTGAAGAATGTAATGCCTTATTGAATAAAAGCTATGAAGATTATAAAATAGTGACACTTTTGCCAAATTATAAAATAATAAGACGCATTTCAGTTAACGAAGGAAGAGAACAATATGTTAAAACATTTACAAAAAGCGGATTTGAATATCCTCTTTTAAAAGATGAATTAGATAGAATTATTATTAAATATAATTTACCAAATAGTTTAAATGCTCCTGTCCAAAAAGAACAAGAAGTAGGAAATGTAGAAATATTTTTAGACAATCACTTGCTATTTTCTGGAAAAATCTATACTATGGATAATGTAAAAAAAATAGGAGTATGGAGTAGTATAGGAGATATACTCTCGAGTTGGTAAAATGAGAATTAACAAATATCTTGCACTTTGCGGTGTGGGTTCTAGACGAAAAGTTGAACAATTTATAATTGATGGGACCATTAAAGTAAATGGAGTAGTTACAACAAACCTTTCAACCGATATAAACATAAAAAAGGATAAGGTTTTATTTAATGGTAAAGAAGTGATGTTGCCTAAAAAATATGTATATTATAAGTTTAATAAGCCTAAAGGATATATTTGTTCAGCAAAAGACGAAAAAGACAGAAAAACAATTTATGACTTGGTTAAAGTAAATGAACGAGTGTTTTCAATTGGTAGGTTAGATTATAACAGTGAAGGTCTGTTATTATTGACTAATGATGGTGATTTTGCTAATAAGTTAACGCACCCTTCTAATCATATTGATAAAGAATACATCGTTTCAATTGAAGGTGAAATTACCGAGGGTGAATTGGCAGTTTTAAGAGCGGGCGTTGTTGAAAATGGAAAAAGAATGCCTTCAGCAAAAGTTAATTTTATTAAGTATGAAAACAAAATCACTAGGTTATCCGTTATAATTGACGAAGGTCAAAATAGACAAATAAGACGTATGTTTGAGGCAATAGGTAAAAATGTTGTTCTTTTAAAACGTATAGCTATAGGCGGATTAAAATTAGGTGGGCTTGAAAGAGGCAAATATAGAGAACTAACAGACAAAGAATTATATAGCATTTTTGAGGCAAAAAGATGAGAGTAGCTGTCATTGGTGGTGGTGCTAGCGGTATGATGGCCGCTGGTTTTTGTGCTAAAAATGGGCATAATGTTGATTTATTTGAAGCAAATGAAAAACTTGGCAAAAAGATATATATAACCGGGAAAGGCCGTTGCAATGTTACTAATGCTTCAACTCAAAATGAAATTATGAACAATATAATCAATAATGCCAAATTTTTATATAGTTCTTTAAACACTTTTGATAGTTATTCGACTATCAATTTTTTTGAGGAAAATGGCGTTCCTATTAAAATCGAAAGAGGAAACAGAGCTTTTCCTGTGTCTGATAAATCCAGTGACATAATCAAGGCTTTAAGCAATTTTTTAGTAAAAAATAAGGTTAATGTTTATTTAAACTCCAAAGTAGTCGATATTGGAAAAAACGACGATAAGTTTTGCATAACAACAAGTAAAGGTAAGTATTGTAATTATGATGCCACTATATGTTGTGTAGGTGGAGCAACGTATTCGGCAACGGGTTCTAAAGGAGATGGCTATTTGTTTGCAAAAAAGTTTGGGCATACAATTAAAGAGATAAAACCTGGACTAGTTCCAATTTTATTAAACGATAAATATATTAAACAAATTGAAGGGCTAAGTTTAAAAAATGTAAAATTGGTTGCAACAAAACAAGATAAGATTTTTAAAGAACTTTTTGGAGAGATGCTTTTTACGTCTTTAGGAATAAGTGGTCCAATTGTTCTTTCAATGAGTTCTTACATCAATAGAGAACAAAATATTAAATTATATTTAGATTTAAAACCAGCACTAACAAACGAACAACTTTTAAATAGAATTGAAAGAGATATAAACACAAACAATATGTTGCAAATTGCAACATTACTTTCTGGCTTATTGCCAAAATCTTTGGTTGAACCATTTTTGAATAAATGTAATATTGAAAAGACGTTAAAGGTTAAATCTTTAAACATTAAACAAAAGCAAATTATCGCTCACTATTTAAAACATTTTGATTTGGACTTTAAAGAGTTAGATAAGTTAGATTATGGTATAATTACAAGTGGCGGTATCAATGTTAAAGAAATTGATCCAAAAACTATGGAAAGCAAAATAGTTCCGGGGCTGTATTTTGCTGGAGAAGTTTTAGACGTTGATGCTTTAACAGGTGGGTTTAATTTACAAATTGCTTTCACAACAGGTTATGTTGCTGGAAATAGTATTATTTAAATAGAATTTGTTAAAAATTTATGAAATAAAGTTTTAATACCTCGTACTAAGCAAACGACAGTATTTTATGCTGACATTTAGGTTTTCTTTAGGCGTATGCTTAAAAACTAGAGGAAGTTTTGTATTTGTTTCAAAAATTATTTTCTTTAGATTCTAAAAAAGTTTTTTCTTTAAAAATTTAAAATATTAAATTGTTTTACTTTTTTTAGTATATTTGCTAAAATAAAAATGTTGTATGGTTAAATCTTAAGTAATATTAAAAATGATTTAATTAAATAAAAAATTAAATGGAGAGTTTTATGATAGAATATATTTTTGATACACAACTTTTAATTGATGGAAAAAATTTGGATGATGAAAAAATAAGAGATTATTTTATCAACAATTTTAAAGGTGATTGTTTGATTTGTGTTGGTGATAGTGAATTGATAAAAATTCATTTCCATACAAATGAGCCTTGGAAAGTTTTAGAATATTGTTCATCTCTTGGAGAAATAAGTGACATCGTTGTAGAAAATATGGATAGACAAGCAAGAGGTTTGAAGGGTTAAAATTTTATGATTTTAACTTTTGACGGCCCTTCTGGGACAGGTAAAAGCACAATTGCTCTATCTGTTGCAAGGAAACTTGGTTTTAAATATTTAAATACTGGTATGATTTATAGAGCATTATCATATTATTTTATAACAAACAACATTATGCCGAATGACAAACGTTTAGATTCATTAGTCAATAATTTAAATATTAAAATACTTTTTGATAACGACAATCAAATTGTTCATATTAATGGAATTGATTGTACACCTTTTGTTTCTAATAAAGAAGTTCAACAATATGTTTCAAAGTATTCTGTAAACAAAAATATAAGAGAAAAAGTCACTTCCATTCAACGCGATTTTGCTTTCAATAATGATGTTGTTGTGGAAGGGCGCGATATTGGTTCGGTTGTTTTTCCGGATGCAGATTTTAAATTTTATGTGACTTGTGACATAGAGGTTAGAGCAAAAAGAAGACTAAAAGATTTATTAGCCTTAGGACAAAAAACCGATCTAAAACAAGTAATTGAATCACTAAATAATCGTGATTTGTTAGATTCATCACGAGAAATAAGCCCACTTATTAAACCTAATAATTCAATCGACATAGATACTACTCATAGTACTATTGAAGAAAGTGTTAACAAAGTTATAAGTAACATCGAAACTTTCAAATAACTTGAAAGTTTTGCACTTACATAAATTGCAAGTGCTCTTTTGCTAGCACAAAAGCGATGTCCCTTGTTAGGTCAGCGTAAATCCTGCCAAATGACACTTTTCAAGTGTCGCTTGGCGATATTTTCTAGACAATAAAATTGTATAAAAGGAGCAGTGTTAATGCTATATTGGTTTATTAAAATTATATTATTTATTCCTTTTTTAATATTGTTTCCTTGTAAGATTGTTGGTAAAAAAAATATTCCCAAAGGTAAAGCTATTTTAGTTTGTAATCATATAAGTAATATTGATTATATTTATTTATGGAATTATATTTGGAGAAAACAATTTGTTCTTGCTAAACAAGAACTTTTTAAAGGGAAACTAGTAACAAGTTTTTTAAAAAAAATGGGAGGAATTCCTGTTGACAGAAACAGTATAAATATTTCTGTTATAAAAAAATGTTTGCAAGTTTTAAAAAAGGATAAAATTTTAACTATTTTTCCAGAAGGAACTAGAAACAAAACAAATCAAGATTTACTTGAGTTTAAGGCTGGTGCTAGTATTTTTTCAATCAAAGCTCAAGCACCAATTATTCCTTTGTATATAAAAAAACGTCCACATTTTTTTTGGATAAATAAAGTTGTGGTTGGAGAACCAATCTATTTTGACGAAACATTTAAAAGTGAAGACGGAACAAATCGTACAAATCAAATTATTAGAGAAAAAATGCTTGAATTAAAAAACAAAAAATAATTTGAATGCTAATATAAAAAATACTTGTAGAAATAGTTAAATTTTGCATATTTTGCAAAGAAAAATTCTCTTACAAATTTCTTTTTAAGTTACAAAAATTAACACTGGTTAAATCCCAGTATTCAACAAAAATTAAATGCTATTTTTTAGTATAAATAGGAGAAAATATGGATGAAAATATAAAATTTGATATTAATTCAATTGAGCAAACATTGGCAAATTATAAAAAGAACAATATTTATGATGGTGTTGTTGTTGCCATACGTGATGATGGAGTTATTTTTAATATTGGAGGTAAATCCGATGCCTTTATTAAAAAATCTGACTTTAAAGATTTTGATGAAGTTAAAATTGGAGATAGATTTAAAGCATTAATATTAGGAACTAAAACTGAAGATGGAATGATTGAAGTTTCAAAATCAGAAGCAGAGGAAATTATTTCCGGTTCATTAAAAGCAGAGAGTTTAAAAGTTGGTTCAACCTTTACTTTTGTTGTTAATAGTTACTCTGAAAACGGGCTTATGAGCAAGTTAGGAGCATTTAAAATTTTTGTACCTAAAGACGAAGTAGATATAAAAGTTCATCACCTTGGTTATTATAAATCGAAACAATTAGAAGCGATTGTGCTTGAAATAAACAAAGATAAAAAGGAAATAATAGCATCTGTAAGAATGCTTAAGGAACAAATTAAGGAAAATGCAGAAAATCTTTTTTGGAGTGCAGCTTTTATAGGTAAAAAAGTTATAGGTAAAATTGTTAAAATAATGCCATATGGTGCTTTTGTTGATATTAATGGCGTTGACGCTTTTTTGCATATCAGTGATATTAGTTATAAAAGAATAACTAAACCAGAAGAAGTTATTGAGTTAAATAAGGAATATGAATTTAGAATAATCAAATTAGATAAGGACAACAAAAAAGTTTCAGTTGGATTAAAGCAAAATAATGAAGATCCAAAAATTACAGCTATTAAAAATTTAAAATTTAGTGAAATATATGATGGAGAAGTTATAAAAATCCTTCCTTTTGGAGCAATAATAAGGCTAGATAATGGGGCAGAAGGATTACTACATATATCAGATGCAACGTCATTAAATGGTAAACGCATTTATGAAATTGTAAAACTTGGCGAAAAAGTTAAAGTGGGCGTTAAATCAATATCAGATAATAACACAAAAGTTAATTTTTGTATGTATAATTTAGTTAAAGATTAAAATAATTAAGACGCTAAATAAGGTGCAAATGCACCTTTGTAATGCTGGTGTAGCTTAGTTGGTAAAGCACGTGATTCGTAATCACGGGACCACGAGTTCAAGTCTCGTCACCAGCTCCAAGTAAACAAAAAGAAAAGTCAATAAGACTTTTTTTGTTTTTATAATAAAGTTTCCTTAACTGGAGATGATATTCATTTTGTGAGCGGAGGAAAGTATTATTTTTCAAAAATAATATTTTAATTTATAATTAATATTTATCAATTAAACCTAAGAAATAATCCGCACTTATGTTATACGTTGTGCATATTTGTTTAAGCAAATCATAGCCGGGTTTTGCTTTTCCTTTTAACCATTCACTTACTTGGCTTTGTTTTATACCTACGTGGTTGGCAAATGCTGTTTGCGTTAGGTTTTGTTCAATTAAAAAGTCTTTTAATATGTCTTTAAAATTATAATCCATATATATAGTTTATAGAAAATTCTATAAATATACTTGACATATAGAATATTCTATATTAAACTAAAATATATACGGAGGATAAAATGAATAATAGGAATAATTACAAATTAGTTAAAATAGGCTTATCTGCTTTATTAGGATTAATATTAATAATATCTTTATTTTTCAATATTTATTATATTTCATATTTGGGTATAGGTGTAGGTGAGTCAGGTTTTAAATTTCTTACATTTAATACTGAATTATCTTTGCTCGACAAAAGTTTGTCAATAGTAATCTCAATACTTTGTTTAATTCAAGCAATTTATGGAATGATATGCATATTTATGAGTTTACATATGTTATTAGATTCTACATATAAAAATGATAGAGCAAATTTTATTTTAGATATGTTAAATATGGGTTCTATATTTTTGTTAGTAATATTTACCATAATTGGCATAATAGCAAAAGTGTTTATTTGTGATAATATACAATATATTGAAGGAGGGTTGTCAAACTCGGAGTTAAGCATCATTAAATCATTTATTCATACAAGTACATTTTGGGGTCTTATAATTGGTGTAATAATCTATGCTTTATATTGGCTTTTCAAAAAATTTGAAAATAAACAAGTAACATATCCTACATTTCAGTACAATGATTATTTAAAAACAAATAGTGTTAGTAATCCTGAAATTTTGGTAAATGAGAAAAAACCAGCAATTGCTGTGAAAGAAGAAAAAACATTTGAAAATACTATTGATAAAAATGAAAATGATAATATTGATTTAATTAACAAATATTTTGATTTATACGAAAAAGGTGCGATTACTCAAGAAGAATTTCAAAAAAAGAAGAAAACCATTTTGCGTTAATGATAAACTATGTGATGTTGTGTTGTTCGCTTTGCTTTATAGCCCAAGTTGCTAAATGCAACTCCACGATAAATCGTGGCATCACAGTTTGAATGAACATCAGTTGCTGGCAAATATCCCTTCGAGCTGCTTGCCGACAACTTCCGATAATATAAATAAATGAATCAAAAGGAGAGAACCTTAACTGATTCATTTTTTTAAGTATGGCGAAACTTTTTAACTTGAAGAAATATCACTATTATTTATGTGTAATGCTTTTGTTTAAAAAAATACAAAATTTTAGTTGTTGAAGCCACCATCAATTTGTAAAGTTTGTCCAGTAATGTAATTTGCCTTATCACTCGCAAGAAATAAAACACCATTTGCAATATCTTCTGGACTTGCAAATCTTCCAAGCGGTATTTCTTCTTTTAACGATTCTTTTTCTTTCATTGTAAGTTTATTTAATATTTCAGTTTCAACAACTCCGGGAGCTATTGCATTAACTGTTATATTTGAATATGATAATTCTTTTGCAAGAGCTTTTGTGAATGATATAATTCCTCCTTTTGTAGCAGAATAAACCGTTTCGCCAGAAGCACCGACAATTCCCCATATAGAAGAAATGTTAATTATTTTCCCGAAGTTTTGTTTGATCATAGTTTTTGCGATGCATTGTGAGCATAAAATAGTGCCTAATAAATTAGTGTTTATTTGACTATTTATAGAATCAATTGTTTCGTCTATTATAATTTTATAACTGCAAACGCCAGCATTGTTTACTAAAACATCAATATGTCCAAATATACTAATTGTTTCATTAATCATTTTATTGATTTCATTAAAATTTGAAATGTCAGCCTTGATTGCAATAGCAGAAACACCTAAAGAACATAGTTCGTTTGCAAGTGTTTCCGCTTGAATTTTTGACTGATTGTAATTAATTACAACATTATATCCACTTTGAGCAAAAGTTTTTGCTATTTGGGCACCAATACCTTTTGAGGCACCAGTGATTAAAACTACCTTATTTTTATCCATACTTAAATTATAACAAATTATAATTACTTTTGCAAAGATTTATGTATATATCATAGGGTTGACTTTTTGTAAAAAATTTATTATAATGACAAAAAATAGGGGAGATTTAATAATGGATAGCAAACAAAAAAAATTAATATTATCATCTATATATAAAGCATTTGCATTTTTTATTGTTGTGTCTATATGTTGGATTGTTTATTATGCTTGTAACTTATTAGTAAAACAAGAGGGAATATTGTGGCTCAATATTATTTTAATAGGTCTTGCATTTTTTCTTTTTTTAAATTTGTTAATTAGTTTAGTAAAATTTAGAAAATTTAAAAATATATATAAATTATCTAAATATTTGTTTTATATTTCATTTTTAATTATTTCAAGTATAATCGCTGGCATTTTTGCTTTATATTACTTAAAATACGAATTAGATATGGGATATTATTTGACTGCTGGGGTATTGTGTTTTGCTGATATTTTAAGCATTATAATGGCTTATGTAAGTGTTAATCTTGCTAGAATATTTAAAAATACAAGTGTTGTAATTGATGATATATCAGAAATTCCAACATATGATGATGAATTACAATTAAAAAAACAACTTGATGAATTGAATAGAAAACTAGAAATCAAAAAGGTTGCTGAGCAAATTGAGGCTATGAAAAAAGAGTTGAATAATTAATTAGTTTAAAACAAGGCAAGGATATAACAATCAATTTGCCTTGTTTTTTTTAAGCTTTAATTACACAATTATATTTTTCTTATGTTTATTTTTTAAACTAATAAGAAACATCATGATTTTAAATATTTACTGTAAAATATAATAGCATTGTTTTAGAAATTATAAAAATCATCTTAATTTAACTTTGTTTGCCATTGTCCGTTTTATATTATCACTAATTGAAGCATAGTGTTTTTTTGTAGTGTTTACATCTTTATGTCCCAAAACTTCCGCAACAGCATAAATATCGCCCGTTTCTTGGTAAAGGGAAGTGCCAAATGTACTGCGAAGTTTATGTGGTGTGATTTTTTTTAAAGGTGAGGCAACACTACTATATTTTTTAACTAATTTTTCAACAGTACGCACACAAATTCTCTTTTTTTGCAATGACAAAAATAGAGCGTCATTTTCTTTTTTGTCAAGCCATAGTTCTCGTTCTTTTAGCCAATCAATTAAAGGCTTTTTAATTTCATCGCTAAAATATAAAATTGTTTGATTTCCACCTTTTCTTGTTATTTTAAATGCGTTGTTATCTATATCCAAATCTTTAACATTTAGTCCAACGCATTCGCTCACACGTATGCCAGTGCCTAAAAATAGACTTAAAATGGCAGTATCTCTAATGTTGGTAATTTTATTAAATGCAATTTCACGTTTTGTCAATTCTGTTGGATTTTCGCTTTCGTTTAGCAATTTAACCACTTCATTAGGCTCTAAATAAATTATTGGTTTTGTATGTATTTTAGGTGTATTTACTTTGGAAGTTTCATCGTGAGTTATTAAATCATTTTTATATAAGTATTTAAATAATGATCGCACTGATGAAAGTTTTCGTGCTTTTGCCTTATCATTATTGTGATAACTAACATTATCTTTAATAAAATCTGATATGTAACTTAAGTAAAACTCTATATCACGTGCTTTCAACGAGTCTAAATCGTTTAGACTGATTAATTTTGGTGATTTTTCAAATATTTCATTGGATAAATAATAAAAAAATATGTTTAAATCTGTTGCATAATTCAATCTTGTTAGTGGGGAGGTAGTTTGCTCAATGCCAATAAAGTAATCAATACAATAATCGGGCATTTTCATTACTAATTCGCGTATTTTTAAATTTGCTTTTTTAGATCGTTCTAGAACATAATTACTCATATGCCCATATTACAATTATTTTGCGAATAAATCAACTTTTTTGATTAAATATTCTTTACATTTGCTTGCATATTAGGTTAATATAATTATATGAATGTAGATGATAATATAATAAATGAATTTGCTAAAGATACTGACGAAACATCTTTTTTAAATTCATATTCCTTAATTGAAGAAAAACTTCATAATGCAATTAATATGATAAAAAGCAGAAACCCGTATATAGGAGAGTATCAAATATTTGTTGCAAATGAAGTATTTTCAAAGGGTGAGTTTTTTTCTTCAGAAATAGATTTATTTGTTGTGTTTAACGCTGTACAAATTGAATTAAATTATCAGAAAAAAAAGAAAAACGCTTTTATTAATAATTTAAAAATATTCTGGAAAGAATTTGCAAATAATTTTAAAATTTTTATGTCTAAAAAAAAGAAAAAAGAACGATATTTTAAAAGTATTGATAAAAAAGTTTCAAACATAAATGAATATGACGTGGGAATGTTGTATAATGACTTACTTGTTCAAATGGCAAAATCACTTTATGAAAACACAAATTTAGGAATAAATAAAAACAAAATAACAATATTAGGTGAAGAAGAATTTGGTATAATTATAAATATATATCCAGTTTTTTATGTAGATGATGAAAAATATAAATTATATGATATAAAAAAACAAACATCATTGATTATAGATTTTAAAAATAGATTTGAAAATATAAATTATAAAGATTCAATTACAAAAGGAAATTTCTTTAGAGAAGTAAAAATTTTTAATAATTTATATTGGAATATAATGAAAAAAAAACCTAATCAAATTTTTATTGAATCATTAATATTCAATTGTCCGAACGAACTTTTTGTAGATAATGTTTTAGAAACAACCGTTAACTTAATAAATTACTTAAAAAACAGTACTATGCAAGGTAACACGAGTATTTGTGATTTAAATTGTAATTTGTTTAATGATGTATTAAACACAATAAATTATGAAAATGCAATAAGATTTATAAATGGAATCAATTTTGAAATTTCAAATGTTAAAAATTAGATTTAAAAAGGACTTCATTGTTATAACGGTCTTATTATTCGCAAAACCT
>CALBKX010000042.1 GCA_937895935.1 uncultured Clostridia bacterium | reverse complement strand
ATAATATAAACTATGTGATGTTGTGTTGTTCGCTTTGCTTTACAACCCAAGTTGCTAAACGCAACCACCACGATAATTCGTGGCATCACAGTTTGAATAACCATTATTTGCTGGCAAATATCCCTTCGGGCTGCTTGCCGACAACTTCCGATAAAACTATAGAAAGTAAAATTTGATAAAATCAAGATTTTAAATTTGTTTGTACAATTTGTTCAATAAATCAAACACATCCAATAGTTTTTTAGGCAGGTAATAAGAAGTTTGTTCATTATTTAACTTCTCATAGTTCATTCTAAATATTTCATATTTTATTGTCAAGTAATAATATGATATTAATTTCTACTTTTTATTAATCAATTTCTATAATTAATCTTTTTGATACATTTAATGTCTTATTAAATATTGTGATTTCTGTTTTGCCACTTTTTAAAATTTCAAAAGTTATGTAACCATTAGTAACTTTGTTTGATCCAGTTGATGTTTGTAGAATAGTTTCATCATTAATTGAGATAAATAATTGATTGTTTATTGAAGTATTTGTTTTATTGTCAATAATTTCACAATAAAGCATTAAGAAATCAGAATTGAATTTTATTGAGTTGTCTTTTATTTCTGTAGAAGAATTATTTAAACAAATTTTAATTGAATAAGTCTTAATTTCAGGGATAATTATTTTTAACAATAGAGTGTTAGAATTATAAATTTCTATTGTTTGCTCGGAAGAATTTGTTCTTATGATTTTGTTATTAGAAATATTAATCCCGTTTGATGTCGTTATATTAATTTGGCTACAAGAATAAATAGGAAAGAGTTCCAAGTTGAAATTTGATTCTATATTTGTATCTAAATCAAAAGTTATAGTTTCGCCGATTGAATAGTTGTTATTGTTAAAGATAATGAAAGAAGGATTTATTTTAATTACATTTATTACATATTCTTTTTTAACATTTGAAATTAATGATTCAAAATATAAAACAGAACTTCCTTCTTTGTTGGCTGTGACTGAATTATTGTTTAAAGAAACACAATCGTTTGAGATAGAGTAATTGATAACATCGTTAGAGCCTTCAATAATTTTAGTTTCAAAAGAAAAAGAGTTAAAGAATCCAGCATTGTTTGCTTCACTTTTATATTCGTTATTAAAAAGATATAAATTTATTTCATTATTTTGTAAATTAACATTGGAAAAGAGTACATCAAAATTGTAAGGATAAACATATGAACAAATATTAATATATTTCGTGTACTCTGAATGTTTTGGAGAATATTCAAAACTGAAATTTCCATTTTTGATTATTTTAAACTGATAAAGCAAAATATTTTGGTGTTTAGATACAAAAGAAAAATTAGAAACATGAGTAGACTCAAAGCCAATGTTAGGCGACAAATTTATATTTACATTTTCAGTAATTTCTAAATAGTAAGTTTCTCCAACATAAAAGTTGTTTGTGGCAAGATTATCACTATCAAGAAATTTATACGTTATATCGGTAACTGCGTCATCAACTGAAACTATAGTTGTTTTAGATATTTTTGGGTTGCAATTTATTTCAACTTTAATGTAAGTTATTCCAACAGAATTTGGAATAATATTGTAATTTTTGTCAAGTTGAATTATATTTTCATCTTCAACTGTTACATTGATGTCATAATCGTCTGCATATTTAGTACTATAAGTAAATTTGTATGTTTCAAGTTTATCTAATGAAATTAAATTTGGAACATTTAATATGGGATTTTCATTACTGGAAATTTCAGCGGATACATCACTTTTTGGAGTTTCCTTTATTTCAACGTGCTTATGTAAATGCTTAAATATAATAAAAGCGAAGATTAAACCAATTATTATAAAAGCAATTACAACAAAAAATATTATAATTTTATTTTTGGTAGTTTTCGTCTTCAACATATATTTCATTATTGCACATAAAAATTAAAAAAGAAATAGTTTTGTTTTAAAATGTCGAATTTTGGCATATTAATATAGTATATTTAATAAAATAAAACAAATATGTTATTTTAACAAATTCATTTTTACGCATTTTTTGATGATTAAATTGTTTCTTGACAAATGATTTTGATTATAGTATATTTTTATTAGAATCAATTCTGACCATTCCGGTTCGGTTAAGGTGGAGAAGAAATCTTCTTTAGAATGGCAAATATAGGCGATAACTGTTGGCTGTCGGTTGTATTGCTGTTTTAAAGGAGGTTTTTTTATCAGCCAAAAAAAATTGAACAAAAGGAAAGAAATATGGAAAAATTAAAAAAATTGAATACAACTTTATTATTAATAATAAAAGATAACAAAATTTTACTAGCAGAGAAAAAAAGAGGATTTGGGCAAGGAAAATTCAATGGAATTGGTGGAAAACAAGACCCAGGGGAAACTATAGAACAAACAATGATTAGAGAAACACAGGAAGAAATAAACGTTACACCAATTTCATACCAACAAGTAGGGAAAATCAACTTTGATGTTTGGTATAAAGGTGAACATTCAGATTTAAGTATGAATATATTTATTTGCACCGACTATAGGGGAGAAATTAAAGAAACTGAAGAAATGCGACCACAATGGTTTGATTTGGATAAAATTCCATACGATAAAATGTTTGATACGGACAAAATATGGTTTAAAGATGTCATTTCCGGTAAAAAAGTTTACGGAACAGCAAAATATGATAAATATAATAATAGTGTATCAAAAGATTTACAAATAGTGCAGTAAACATATTATTTAGGGTGTGATATTTGTGTGCCCGGGCACAAATACTGCAGAATTAAACAATTTAGATTAAGTAAAGTTTTAGATAAAATAAGAGACTTTGCTTTTTTTACCACTAAAGTGGCAAATTATAGCTTACAGATGAAAATAAAAATATGAAACAGATTTTAATATTGTTCACATATTTAATTTTTCTGTTTGTTGCTCTATAGGATGCGCAACCGGCACATGCCAAAGGCATGATTTTTGCTTTTTGACAAAAGCAAAATGTTAACCGGAGAGTAAAAACAAAAAAAGCCAAGCGAGTGCAAGGCTTTTTATGGCTCCACGCCTAATTCCCATTCCGAACAAATTGGATATTTTGGAACATTGTTTTGGATAAAAATGTGGTTATAAAGTTTTTACTAGTGATAGAGAAATGTTAGTTAATAATGTAATTTTGTAAAATTATTGCAAAGAAACTAAAAACTAATGCTTTAAATTTTTATAAAATGTACTCCTATTCATTTTAAGAGATAACAGGGCTTCGGCTAATGTTATCTCTTTTTTCTTATATTCGTTGGCTATCAATTGAAAATTTTTTGGAAGTTTTAGTTTTGGGCGACCTAGGTGTTTGCCCTTTTCTTTTGCTATTCTTATTCCTTCGGCTTGACGCTTTTTTATGTTTTCTCTTTCATTTTCAGCAACAAAAGATAAAATTTGAAGAACTATATCACTTATAAATTTGCCAACCAAGTTTTTACCTTCGTTTCGAGTGTCCAAAAGTGGCATATCTAAGACTTGAATATCAACATTCATGTCATTCACCAGTGTTCGCCATTCATCAATAATCATATCGTAATTTCTGCCGAGTCTATCAATGCTTTTAATTATCAGCAAATCTCCAGATTTAAGTATTTTCTTTAATTTTTGATACTCATTTCTTTCAAAATCTTTACCACTTTGTTTGTCTATGAATATTGTTTTATCATTTAATCCTTGTGCATACATACAACTAAGTTGTCTATCTATATTTTGTTCTTTTGTGCTAACACGCACATAACCATATTTCATATAATCACCTCTAAAAGATTATATCATCGGAAGTTTTGTCTGAATGCACCGAAGGTATATTCAAGCAAAACTGATGTTCATTCAATCTGTGATGCCACAATTTATTGTGGAGTTGCTTCAGTAACTTGGGTTGTAAGCAAAGCGAACAACACAACATCACATAGATTATACCAAACAAAAAAGACTCTCACTCTAAAAGTGGGAGCCTTTTTCTGTCCAAAAAGGTGTACCTTT
>CALBKX010000041.1 GCA_937895935.1 uncultured Clostridia bacterium | reverse complement strand
ATATCATTATCTAGCACAATTTCTGCATTTCTAAATGTCCATGAGCCGCTTGCTATATCTTTTGAAATATATGCAAGTTGTGAGGCGGAGGCAATGTGATAGGTGTTAGTACTTTCATTATAAACAGGATCTTCAACATTGTTAATCCAATTACCACTTGATGCAGACGTGTTAGTGCTTGTTGTTTGGTTACTGTTGGCAGCGGAAAGCATTGGAAAACTTGAAAATACAAACACGGAAGTGAGTAAAATTGCAAATATAATTGCAGATAGACTTTTTTTCATTCTTTTTCCCTTTGTTTTAATAAATTATATTATCGGAAGTTGTCGGCAAGCAGCCCGAAGGGATATTTGCCAGCAACTGATGGTTATTCAAACAGGAAGTGCAAAATTTTAATTTTGCAAATGCGGTAGCATTAATTTTGAACTTGTTTCAAAATTTACTTCCTATAGTTTATATTATCGGAAGTTGTCGGCAAGCAGCCCGAAGGGATATTTGCCAGCAACTGATGGTTATTCAAACAGGAAGTGCAAAATTTTAATTTTGCAAATGCGGTAGCATTAATTTTGAACTTGTTTCAAAATTTACTTCCTATAGTTTATATTATCGGAAGTTTTGTCTGAATGCACCGAAGGTGTATTCAAGCAAAACTGATGTTTATTCAAACCGTGATGCCACGATTTATCGTGGAGTTGCATTTAGCAACTTGGGTTGTAAAGCAAAGCGAACAACACAACATCACATAGTTTGTATTATCGGAAGGCTTATCTGGGTGCTTGCACACAAGGACGCCTGATGTTTATACATACTATCGGAAGTGTGAGTGATAACGAACAAGTTGCTTATCAAGCAACACAAAATTTTGTGTTAGCAAAATTTTACTTCCGATAGTTTATAATTAATTATACCAAAAATAATATTAATAATTCAACAAAAAATTGACATTCAAAATATTTTGTTGCTTTTTGATGGAAAAAGAGAAATCTTTAATAAAATAATTTTAAATTTTGTTCTGTATTAGTTTATTAAAAATGCTAGTTTTATAAAAATTTGTTTTATCTCACTTGAAATTTATACAGTACTTGTGTTATACTCTTTTTTTGTTAGTAAAAGAAAGGGAAAAATATGAAAAATGAAAATATAAGAAATATTGCTATCATTGCTCACGTTGACCATGGTAAAACAAGTTTGGTCAATGAAATGTTAAAACAGGGCAATGTTTTTAGAGAAAATCAAGTAGTTGAAGATAGGGTTATGGACTCTAATGCTCTTGAAAAAGAACGTGGAATCACTATTTTATCTAAAAATACAAGTTGTCAATATAAGGGAGTTAAAATCAATATTATTGATACCCCAGGACACGCGGATTTTGGCGGTGAGGTTGAACGTGTATTAAAAATGGTTGATGGTGTTTTGTTGGTTGTTGATGCATATGAAGGCACAATGCCTCAAACTCGTTTTGTGCTTGAAAAAGCACTTGCTTTAAAATTGAAGGTTATTGTTGTTGTTAATAAAATTGACAAACCTGATGCAAGGCTTAGTGAAGTTCAAGATGAAGTTTTGGAACTTTTAATGGATTTAAATGCTGATGATGAGCAACTTGAAAGTCCTTTTGTGTTTGCCTCTGCAAGACTTGGAATAGCATCATTAAACCCAAATGAAAAAGGCACTGATTTTGTTCCTCTTTTTGAAACAATTTTAAAACATATTCCTGCACCTGAAGGTGATGAAAATGCTCCTGCAAGAATGCTTATTTCTTCTGCAGAACAAAATGATTTTGTTGGCAGGCTTGCTATTGGAAAAGTGGAAAGTGGTGTTTTAAGAGTTAATGATAATATTGTCGTTTGCAACTATCATGATCCAAATAAAAAAGTTAAGGGCAAAATTGTGCAATTGTTCACTTTTGAAGGTTTAAAACGTGTCCCTGCAAAAGAAGTAAGCGTTGGCGATATCGCTTGTGTCGCGGGTATTGAAGATACAAAAATTGGTGACACAATATGCTCTATTGACAGAGTTAAACCTTTGGAATTTGTTAAAATTGCTGAGCCTAGTGTTGAAATGACTTTTTTAGTTAATGATTCACCTTTTGCAGGCAAAGAAGGTAAGTTTGTTACTAGCAGACATTTAAGAGATAGGTTATATAAAGAAGCAGTTAAAGATTTATCATTAAAAGTAAATGATGCAGCAACAAGTGATGCTTTTACTGTTTGTGGTCGTGGTGAAATGCATCTAAGTATTTTAATTGAAAATATGCGCAGAGATGGGTATGAATTTCAAGTAAGTAATCCTCGTGTTAGGTTTAAAGAAATTGATGGAAAAAAATGTGAACCAATTGATATTTTAACCATTGATGTTCCTGCTGATTCTGTTGGAACAATAATGAGCAAAATGGGGGTTAGGAAAGGTGAATTAATTTCAATGACACCAAAAGGTAGTCGTATGAAACTCGAGTTTTATGTTCCTGAGCGTGGGCTTTTTGGTTTTAAGAGCGAACTGTTAACTGATACAAAAGGTGAGGGTATTATGGGAACGGTTTTTTATGATTATGAACCATATAAAGGTGAAATTGAAACAAGAGAATATGGATCTTTGATTGCATTTGAAAGTGGTGAGTCGGTAGTTTATGGATTATTTAATGCACAAGACCGTGGTGACTTATTCATTGGCGCTGGTGTGCCTGTGTATGGGGGTATGGTTGTTGGTCAAAACCCTAAGGGAGAAGACATTGTTGTTAATGTGTGCAAAACAAAACATCTTTCAAACTGTCGTTCTTCTGGCTCTGATGAAGCATTAAGATTGACTCCTATAAGAGTTATGAGTTTGGAAGATTGTATAGAATTTTTGGCTCCTGATGAATATATGGAAGTAACTCCAAAATCTATCAGAATTAGAAAGAAAATTTTAGACCATAATATGCGTATGCGTGAACGTGGAAAGTTTTTACGTGGCGAAGTGGTTATTGATTAAATAAAATTAAAAAACAAGGCAAATTTTTGTTAGTAACTTAAATTGTCTTGTTTTTTGTAAAAAATCTACATATTTAAAAAAGTGCAGTTTTCTTAAAAATCATTTTTCGACAAAATACTTGCAAAATTTATTTTTATCTTTTAAAATACCATCAAAGGTGATAGTTATGAAAAAATTTGATATTTCTACAGATTCAACTTGTGATTTGTATTTGGATGAATATAAAAACCTTGATGTGTCTGTTGGCAAACTTGGTTTTACTATAGAAAAAAACGGTGTTTTAAATGAATACGTAGATGACTTTAAAAGTCATGATGACTACGTAAATTTTTATAACGAATTAAAAAAAGGTGGAATACCTAAAACTTCTATTCTTAATTTACAAGCACATATTGACTTATTTACTGATATGGCAAAAAGAGGCATTGTTAATGTTTTGCATATTTCTCAAAGTGACGGTTTAAGTCCTACAATTGTTAATGCCAGAAAAGCAATTGAAATTGTAAAAGAGCAATATCCTAACATTAATTATCTTGCCTTGGAAAGTAAAACTACTACCATAGGCGAAGGTATGCTCGTGAAATTGGCCTGCAAGTTGCGCGATGAAGGGAAATCAAATCAAGAGGTTTATGATATACTTGAAAAGGAAAAAATGCACTTGCAACACTTTGTTGTGGTGGATGATTTAATGTTTTTGAAGCGTGGCGGTAGAATATCTGGTCCGAAAGCATTAATTGGTACTATTTTAAAAGTGAAACCTATTATTCAGTTTACAAAAGCAGGAAAACTTGAAATTACTGAAAAAGTTAATGGATTAAACAAAGCATTAAAAACTGTAATTGATGAAATGAAAAAATTTACAAAAAATAAATACTTTGATATTGAAATTGTACACACCAACAATTTACAAACAGCAAACCTGCTTGCCAATATGATTGAAGAACAATTTGGTTTACGTCCTGAAATTAGAATAATGGGGCCAATAATTGGTTCTCATGTTGGACCGGGTGCTGTTGCAGTGGCATTCATAAGCAATGAGGAACGCCCATATTAAGAAATTTTTAATGATAAATGAGAAGTATAGGCTAGTGAAAGCAATAAATGACAAACTTAAAATTAAGTTTAATTTTTAATAACAAGAAAACTTTTAAAAGTAAGCAAGGCTTAATTTTTGCCTTGTTTTTATTTTTTATGAAAACTTTAAATTGGAAGGAGATGGTTGTTTTTTGAACTTATTGGAAAAACAAAAATAAAAATAGCGTTTCAAATTTTAAAAATATATTATCTAATTTTTGTCAAAATCAACCTGTTTTAAAAAAAATCCCCACACCCTAGCCAAGTGTTTGTGGAGCTAGTAAAAAAATCAAAAA
>CALBKX010000040.1 GCA_937895935.1 uncultured Clostridia bacterium | reverse complement strand
ACTTTCAAACTAATCCATTTTGAGAATGTTCTAGTTGGATACATTTCATCTAAAATGGTTAGTGTAAAGAAATATTTATTTCTATATTTGCGATTTCTTTTTTCATCTTCATCATAGTATTCCCCATGAGTTAAATAATCACAAATAACACCCATATACTTACCATTTACTTTTTGCTTGAAATATTCTTTGGATAACTCTTCTGTAATTTTTTCTTGATTTTGTTTATCGGTTAAAAGTTTTTCATGCAGAAAAAAGTCATAATCATCAATTTTAACTTTATTCTTGCTATCATCATTAGGATAGCAACCTATTTCAACGCAAATATAATAATTATCATCTTGTTTTGCAACAAAGATTGGCATAATTGATTTATCGCCACCATAGGCAAGTTCTTTTTGTTTTTCAGGGTAAACTATGTATGAGTTTTTTGTTTGTCTGCCTTTGAGAGTTTTGTTTATTTGTCTTTCAATGTAGCCATTATCTATCAAAAATTTCAAATCACTTTGTATTGTTCTTTCTGTTACTGCAAATTTCCACGCCAAATCTCTAACAAAAACCTTTTTACCATTCAAATATTTGAGATACGCAAACAATTTTTCTCTACGCAAATCCCTTGTGAAAACGCACTTGATTTGTGCTTCTTCATCTTCAAAATAATCTCTATCATAATAAAGCCTAACACCACGCTTGCCTTTAAGATATGAGCGTCTTTGAGTTTTTATATATTTTATTCGTTCTTCTCGTTCTAACTGCTTTCGTTTTTCTATACTCTCTCTATCAGCAGGGTTGCGATAATCCAAACCATCATCATAATACCACATAATCTTTATTTCCTTTGAAATAGTATAACATAAAATATATATACTTTTTGTAATGAGTTTATAAAATCATATTAAAACTCCATGCGGAATGTAAACAAATAATTTTTATTCATAATGATATGTGTTCAATAAGTCTCCTTTGTCATTACAATCAAATTTTGAGTGATTAGCGCATGTATTCCATATTTGTTTAGCTTTAACAATATTATTTGTTAAAAGTTCTATTGCTTTTCTTGCTTTTGGTCCTTTACTATTGCCAGCTAAAATTGAAAAATCTACAAGACTTATTGAAAAGACATTAAAATCGTGATTATAGTCTACATGTGCATGGGGAATATTGTGTTTGCACATTTCATTAGACTCAACATAAACTCTTATTTTATCTTTATTTATAATGGTTCCTTCTGTTAAATATTGTCTACCATTTGAACCTTCAATAATTTGTGGGATTTCTTCTTCAAATATGAGTTTTTGATTATTATCAGGTATCTTTTTCCCACAAGTGGAAACTCGTAAAAATGTATTTAAATAATCTTGATAATCTTTTTCTTTATCACTTACTTTTTTAAAAGATACATTATATTTTTTTAGCATTTCTTCAAACCTTTCAGCATCTTCTTTATTACATGAATATAAAATTTTATCTAGCTTTAAGTAAGAACTAAAACTAGTTTCTATAATCCAATGTATTTGGTTAATGGCAGAATAATTTACTAAATCACATAATGGTTTATAAGATTTAGAATAATCTAAATTAACAATGTAAAAATTCTTATTCATAAAAATTCCTTTTCTAATTTGATATAAATTATATTAAAACAAAATCTTTTTTAATTTAGGTAGGTTATTAATGTATCCCATACATATTGCTTGATTATTAAGAATAAAATTTTGATTTTTTGTTCTTATGTTTGTCATTTATTTTTCACACCACCAATTAAATACTTTGCATTGTGTTGTTATTTCAGTTCCCGAAAATTCCAATACTAATCCCTAACAAAGATTGTTTTATATATTTTTCTACCAGCAGGCGGAGTCGTGATATTCCAAGCCATCATCAAAAAACCGCATACATTTTCCCTCTGTGGATAGTATAGCATAAAATTAGAATATAGTTAACCTTATAAAAAAATTAATTGCTAAAACATCATAAAAACAAAAAAGACAGTTAATTATTTTAACTATCTTTTTTTAGCTTTATCTGTTAATTTTCATTCAATACCCATTTAGCATATAATGTCAAGTCATTTGTATATAGCCATGTTGAAGAATGATATTGAACATCTAAGCTATCAAACCAACCAACAAAAACATATCCACTTTTTGTAGGAGTAGGTAATTCAAAAACGGTATCAAATGTAACTTTTATTGTTTGTTCATTATATTTCATGCCATTGCCTGAACAAACTGGATTATCCATTCCAATAATATTTATATTAATTTCACCTGAAACGCTCGTTTGTTTTGCCTTTATTCCTAAATAATATAATTTCCCGGCCTGAACTGTATAAGTTATAGAAAAATTAATATCATCATAACTAATATCGTCATTTGATGTCAATAAATTCATATTTTCATCATATAGGAAGCCAACACTATCAATAGAACCATTTGATGTAAAAGTAATATCTTTAGAACACTTTGGTACAAATGCATATATAGTCATAATTTTACCATTGATGTTGACACTATCCAAACAAGACATGTTGGTAGTTATAATATTGTTAACATCAAGCTTAATCCATTTAGCATAAAGTTTTACATTTTCCGAGAAACTTGATGAAAAATCAAATAAATTTATAAATGTTTCTTCTTGATACCATCCAGCAAAAATGTAACCATTTTTATTTTCGGGTTCAATATAAGATATATGACTCAAATTTCCGATGAATTGCGTACTGATAACATTATTATCTGAAATAAATTCAACTTTTACTTCGTGATAGCCATCCATATCATTTAATAATAGATTATACGTATTTGGTATAAATTTTGCATATAATATCAAATTAACATTCATAGAAACAATTGTTTCAATCTTTGTAGAATAATTAGAGTCTAAATACCAACCTATAAATGTATAACCTGTTTTAGTTGGATTTTGTAAAACAATATTATCTTCTATAGTATAATTGTTGGGATTATCCGAAGCATTAGTTCCATTATCTAAGATATATTCAATGGTATAGTCTATTGCTTCCCATTTAGCATATAAATCTGTATTACTAGATATAGTCCATTTTTGAGTTAAATCAATCAAGTTATTATTCTTATCTAGCCAACCTATAAATTTATAACCTAATTTAGTATAATTAGGAAAATTTGGAATACTATCAAACAATACTTTTTCTATGGTGTCAGAACAAGATGTTGCAACACTAAAAGATTGATAAGATATATTTCTTATTTTATAATAAGGGTCTAGTGCTAAATCATTATCTCTTTTCATAGAAATACAGATTATATCACCTTGTTTTGCCTTAACTGTTATTTTATCTGATTTAGATGTTGCAGGGTATATTTTTGACCCAGAAACATCTAATATTGTCGTTTGTGTAGTTATATTGTATATATTTAAAGAACTATACGATGAAGCCTTGTCTATTCTATCAATTTTATAGTAAATATCGAATAAGACATCAACACCTATATCTGACAAAACTCTATAATATTGGGTGCTATAAGATTCAGAATAATGGTTAAATTCAACTTCTTTTTCAATCAAGCTCCAAATGGTATATGAAGTTGTATTAGTTTCCCACTTTGCAAAAATATTGATATCTGAATTAATAATATATTGTTCATCTATGAAGTTTTGATATTCTGAATCCAAATACCAGCCTTTAAGATAATATGAAGTTCCGTTGATATTACAACTACTTTTACAAACAGCATATGGATTAAATGAAGATCCACTTTCTATTTCATAGTTCTTTATAATAAAACCTTCATTTGAACTATAAAAGTTGTTTAATGATATTGTATAGGTTCTACTTGTGACACCTTCGTTTGAATGTAATGTTACATCATAGGTATTTGCTTGCCATTTTGCATATAAATCAATATTTTTATAATAATTTTCTAAAATCGTTACTTGATTTGAATAATTTAAATCATCAAACCAACCGATAAATGTATAGCCATTTTTAGTTGCATATTGCAAGTTAATAACATCTTCACAAGAAAAGCTATTAGGATTTTTAATTGAATTTGTTCCACCATCTAAATGATATTTAATTGAATAATTTATCACTTCAAATGAAGCATAAAGGTTTAAATCGGCATTTATATTTGAAATTTTACTAACTTTGTTCGCATAAGATGATTCTGTATACCATCCGTTAAAAATATAACCTTTTTTATATGCATCATTTAATTCAAAACTTGAACTTTGTTCAAGTAAAACAACATTATTTTCAGAATTTGTACCTCTATCTAAATGGTATGTGATTGAATATAATTGTACTATTCTATAGTTTTCAACATAGGTAAAGTCATCTGTTGAATTCCAACCTTCATAATAATACCTATTCATACCAATTGTTGTAGGTGGTGTATTAACTGGATAATAATTTTCAACAGATTCTCCACACTTTACTTTTATTATTTCAACATTGCTATTTGAGTAAATGAATTCATACTTAATATATTTAGTATACTGAGCAATCACATCCATGTTAGAAGTAATAATAGTGAAATTTTTATCCCAACCCTCAAATAAATATGAATAATGTTCTTCATCTGGTCTTGTTGGAACATTACCAGTAAATGTTGCTGAAGAACCATAGTTTACAATGACCTTTGATAGAATCGTTTCATCATAATTTTTAAAAGTGACTGTATACTGATTAATAATTTGATTATACTGTGCAGTATAGGTCATGCTTTGAGTTACTACTGATATCTGTGGAGTCCATCCACTAAACTCATATGTAAACTGTGCAGAATTTGGCTTAATAGGTTTTTCCCCTTGATAATTTGGCATTAAACCATATTCTATATACTCGTTTTCCAATATTGTTCCGTCATAATTCACCCATGTAATAGCATATTTATTTGTAATTGTATTAAATTGAGCAGTATAAACTATATCCTTTTCTACGGTAGAAACTTTAGGAGACCAACCACTAAATTTATATGAAAATTGTGCATCACCAGCTCTACAAGGCTCTTCACCTTGATAATTTGGCATTACACCAAAAGTAACATTATTGTCTATTTCAAGAATATCACCATTGTAATTTTTCCAAATTACTTGATATGTATTAATTTTTTCAGAATATTGAGCTATATATTCCATATTTTCTGTAACTTCAGTAATTTTAGGAGACCATCCAATAAATTCGTACGAATACTGTGAATTGCCTATCTTTGAAGGCAACTTCTCACCATACGTTGGAACAGCACCATACTCAATATTTTTATCCGTTCTAAGAACTGAATTATCATAATTTTTCCAAACAATTGTAAAGGTTTTTTTCTTGTAAATTGCATTAATCGTCAAATCATTCGCTTGTATAGTGTATGATTCCCAAGAGCCATCATATCCTAATTTTTCTGGAACTTGTGGTATATTTGCAATAGTTTTATCTTCCACATTAAATGCAGATGTTCCTATTAATAGACCATCGGCATAGAAATTTGCCTTGTATTCAATTAACTTCCATTTACAACATATTTTAGTATCTTCTGATAATTTTATTGTTAATAAAGAATCTGCTGTAAAGGGCTGTTCCCAAACATCATTGTCAAAATACCAACCATCAAATTCATACCCATCTTTTGTTGGATTTTCAGGCAATGTTATTATTTCATTGCCTGCTGTTTGTACCACAGAATAAACTTCTCCATCAACGATAAATTTTATATTAAATTTATTATCCTTAGAACCGCAAGCTGACATAAAAAACATACAAGGTAAGAATATTATTAATAACAAAATTAAACTAAACTTCTTTTTCATATTTTTCTCCTATAACCAAACTTTTAATGATACTAATAAGTCCTGCATATCAGTATTGTTATCACTTATTATTAATTGTTCATCTTTTTTATATCTTAATATACTCATGATGTCCCGATAAACATTATCAAATTTATCATAAATACCACTTTTAACATATTTTTTACTACTAAAAAACAAATCCATTTCTTTCATATTTAATTCCAAGTCCGCAATTTCACAAATTCTTTTGTTTTGCAGATTCGATAAAATTAGGTAGTATCGTAAAATTTTGGATTTCTCTTGTTCTCTCTTTTTTATTCTATCGTCAATAAAAACACTTGCAATCCAAGCAACAAAGATTCCACTTATTAAATTAATTGCAAAAGTAATTAAATAATCATACCAAGACATATAGATGTTCCTTTTAATACACTTATCTCATAGATAAGCGAATAATTTATTGTTAAAAAGTAATAAACACACTCAAAATCTCACATTAATTTTTCACTAATTGCCATAATGTTGCAAATATTAAAAAAATATGTTATAATTTATACATCTATCTATGAGATAAATGTATAATTTTAGTCAGCCAGTTTGGCTGATTTTTTTGTTAAAATTTCCATTGCTTTTCGTTTGTTTTGTAAATTTGTGTGAACATATCTATTCAAAGTTATAGTTGGCGATGAATGTCCAAGAAGTTCGCTAATCGTTTTTATGTCAATACCATTTTCAAGTAGTCTTGTTGCAAATGTATGACGAAGTGAGTGAAAACCATAATGTTTAATATGCAATTTTTTGAGCAAGTTTTCAAAAGATTTTTGATAAGCTCTTGGCTTTATTTGTTTATTGTTATGACTTACAATTACATAATCATTTGAACTATGTTGTCTTAATACTTTCAACAAATCTAACAACTTTTTAGAAATAGGTATTTCTCTTATTGAACTTTGCGTTTTGGGCGAACTTTCAATTGTTAGTGTCTTATGATTTTGAGAAATTGAGCCTACTGACTTATCAATGTAAATAAGTTTATTTTTAATATCAACATTTTGCCATTTTAGTGCTAAAACCTCACCAAGTCTGAGTCCAGTGTAAAGACTTAATAAAATGCCAAAATAATAAATTTTATTGTTTTCCAAAATATAGTTTTCAAGATTTACTTGTTCTTGTTTTTCGAGTGCTTGAACTTTTCTTATTTGTTGACTTTTTAAATGCAAAGTTATTGTTATTTTTTCTTCTATTAAACCATTCTCAAAAGCAAAGTTAAGACTTCTATTTATCAAATTTTTAACCAGCTTTGTTGTAGAATAAGAATATTTTTCCTTTATACTAACAAGAAATTCATTAAGATTGCATAACGAAATTTCTTTATTAAATCCAACAATATAAATATCGTTCATTTGCAAGTAGAATAGATATGTTTTTTGCTTTATTGAGTATTTGATATTTTCCAAATACTGCATAACGATGTCTTTTAATTTCATATAAAAATTCCTCCTTGCATTATTTTACTTTGCATTAGAGAAATTTTGAATGTGTAAAATTAAGTAATTTAACAAGTATCAAAAAGTTTAAAAGTTATATTTTTCACTTTTACTAGCTCCTATATTAGTATTGTATAAACAATATTATATATTATTTTATCAAAAACTACAAGCTTTTACTATTGTTTCTACAATATTATAATTTTTAAGTGTTTGGCTACAATAGTATTGTGAAAACAATACAAAAGGAAATGAGCAAAATGAATACAGTCGCAGAAGTTGTAGTAAAGAGAATTAAAGAGATATTAAACGAAAAAGGTATGTCAATTTATCGCTTAGAAAAAATCACAGCAATGTCTCATAACACAATGCAAACACTTATGCGTGCAGACAATAATAGTGTAAATCTAAAAACAGTTTTACTAGTCATTCGTGGATTAGGTGTTACTACTGCTGAATTTTTTAACTCTCCAATGTTTGACGATGAAGATTTAGACATAGATTAACCACAAAAAAATAGCATTAGGTTTTGTTCCTAGTGCTATTTTCGCAATATAAAAAGCACCTGAAATAACTTCAAGTGCTAGGTTTCTATTCAATTATTTCCCAATAGCCAGATTTATCGGAGCCTATTCTATGAATTAGGTTCTTATTCTTCAAGTCATTGATATTTCTCATAATGGTTTTGCGATTAACATTAAGTGTTACTGCCAAATTATCGTAAGTCAGATTGTTATTTGCTTGCAATAATTCTAATATTTTTCTTTGTGTTTTATTTACAGGGACATTTACAGGGACATTTACAGGGACATTTTGTACTTTCTCTGGTAAAGTTCCGTTCATTTCCTCCATTTTATTTTTATCCACGATATTGTATGGAATTACACATTCAATAAAAGATGTTCCAAAACGGAATACTCCCTTTCCATATTTCTTTATTATGGTAGGAATTCCTCTGCCAGATTGTTCAATAAAGTGCATTTGAGTTAATATTTTCGCTAAATCTGCATTGACTGGTTTACTAACTCCGCTATAAAACTCGTCAATAGTCAAATCTTTTTTAAGTAGTCCATGCGAGATGATTTCTATTCTATCATCAAAAGCATAAACTGCAGGTGGTGTGTCTTGTGTCCAATCGTGATGACAAATTGCATTTATCCACGCTTCTCTAAAAGCGTCTTCGTCAAAATATGGAGTATCTACTCTAACACCATTTACAATTTCTGTTTGAACAATATTAAGAATATCTAACACATATTCTAGTGAATTTGACATTGCTTTGATTAAACAACAATATCCAAATTCTTTTCTTGAAATAAACTCAGATTTATCTTTTCCTTTAAATCTAACAACTTTGATTGAAATATCATTTTGGTCTGACAAAAGGAAAGCAAGTCTATTGTATAATCCCGCTTTATTTTTTAAATTAAAGTTTTTATCAAAAGCAGAGTCATTGACATGAACACCATAGAAATTAAGCAAATATTTGAATTGTTCAAAAGACAAATCTTGTCTATCGCTCTCAATTTCCTTAATTGTTGGTTTTGTAATATTCAAACTTTCAATATATCTTTTGCCAATTTGTTCTTCGGTCATACTTCTTGCACTTGTGCCTACACGAATGTAACAACCAGCCGAACTTCTACCATATTTTTTAATATAATAAAGCCCATTACCTTTCTTCACAGAAACCTCTATAACTTGTTTGCCACTTTCATAAACAGTTCCAATTTTGATAAATTCTTGTGGATTAGGCAATATTTGAGCTGTGATAATATCTGCAACGTTTCTTAGAACTTCATCAAGATTGTTTACACCAACAGGCGTGCCATCATCTTCAACACCAATATAAATTGTCCCATCCATAGTGTTTAGAAAAGCGACAACTTCCTTAACGCAACTATCGTTCAAAACTCGCTTTAATTCAGCTTTTTCAGTTTCTTGAAAGACCATAGGTTTTCTCCTTATGAGTTTAGTATATCATAAACATTCACGATTTGTATTATATTTTTGAAAGAAATTTTTTAATTTGTTTTTAAGTGTTTGTTTAATTTTGTCAAAAAGTCTTAAAAAGTTTAAGATATTTTTAGGTAGTTCAAAAGCAACCAAGTTTATCAAAGACATCACATTCGCTGTCAATTGCTGTCATTTTTATCAAACAAAAGACAGCAAATATTTTCTTATATCGCTAAAACCCTTTATTTTCCTAATGTTTTTATCCATAGAGCACACACTCTATTTTACTAGACCCCGACCTTGGTAAGGTGGGGGTCACGGGTCCGATTCCCGTCAGTAGCTCCACTCATTAAAAATCGCTAAAACCCTTTATTTTCCTAGGGTTCTGGCGATTTTTTTATTCTCATTTTTTAACAAAATTTTTTAAACAAAAAAACATTTGCTGTCAATTTTTGGTGCAACTGCTACCAAAATTTGCTCCAAAAGAAGATTAAAAATCTTCTTGCGTGCCTAAAAAAGACCGATAGTCATAAACTAATTCTTTATAAAACTACCTAAAACTGGTACATTTGATGTCAATTGCTGTCAAATTATTTACATTCAATTAAATAAAATTTTTTTGAAACTTTTTCCCCATACGCTCCTGTTAACTTGAATTTTAAATATGAACATCTTAAATCTTTAACAGAAAAATTTGTGTTAAATTTTTCGCCAAAATTATATTTTGTATCTAACAAATTTTTATTTTCATCAAACCATTCAATTTTATTAGTTTTGTCACAGGTTATAGATATAGTCCCTTGGTAATTATCAATATTGACATCTAAAATTCTAGGTGCAAAACCACATTCATTTTTAAGTAGGTTTAATTCATCTTGTTTATATTCTGATTTAATTAATGGAATAACGATTTCTTTAATTTCAATATTTTTGCCACCAAACTTTTCTAAATTTGCAATCATCTTCCATCTATAAATTTTATTTCTTTCTTCAAAATCCATTTGACCTTTGGCTAAATGCTTCGCAAATTCCAATTCATTACAGTTATTAACTTCCATAAAATGTCTTTTTGCATTTTCTCCATATCCCAACCTTTGCGAATTTCTTATATGTTTAACTCCATGACATTTACTACAAATAGCAATTATATCTCTAAGAGTTTGAGTTTTTGTTTCAACATCAAAATCCCAGACTTCATGAGCATCTAAATCATCTGTTTCAAATCCACAAATTGTGCATTTGTGATTTGCTTTATCGTAGCAAACTTTTCTTAAAATATCCCAATCTTTTTTAGCCAATGTT
Organism: uncultured Clostridia bacterium; assembly: GCA_937895935.1. Lineage (GTDB taxonomy): Bacteria > Bacillota > Clostridia > Christensenellales > UBA1242 > HGM11367. The sequence continues at coordinate 4,313 of CALBKX010000040.1, read as the reverse complement.
CTACTAAAATCATTACCCCAAGCACCCTTAGGCAGTAATTCAATGTTTAATTTCAAATCTTTCATGCTGTGCCTACCTTGTTGGATATAACTCGCCAGATATATATTTCTTCATATAGTTTTCAAAGCCCATTTTTGTAATTAATTCTTCTTGATCAAACGGACTAATAGCCATAATATTTCCTGTCATTTCATCAAACGGTGTTCCATAACAAATAATTCCAGTAGGTTTAATTACTTCCAGCATTTTATTATAACTTTTCATAACCTCATGCTTATATTCTTCTCTACAATAAGTTGATACTGCAACTACAGAACCTTGTTCTATACCATCAAAACAAAAATCATAACTATCATCGCCAGCACAGCATACTGTCGGTATTACTTTCATTCCATGCTTTTGAAAAAACGCACCACACCATCTATTTTTAAATGTACTAAAAATTTGGAGTGCCTTTGGCATATCCCAGTATAAACTAAATTCTGGAGATAACACTGCATAATATTGTTTTAATTTTTCCATTGCTAGTTCTGGTTTTTCATAAACGTTTTCAAATAGCCAATCATAAGTAAAAAAGTGAATTGTTTTATTCTTGTTATTTCCATCGTTCAATTTTGTCTTTGTGTAATTCCACAAATCGATTTTCTCTAAATCAATTTCTTGCTTTTTAATTAGTGGCATACCATATTTACCAACTGTTTTAAATTCATTTCTAACTAGTTTAAGTTTTTTCGTTAACTTTTCTTTTTCATATTCAGTTTTTTCTTGTGTTAAATTGTTATCAACTTCATATTTTTCCTTCATAAAAACTCCTTACAAAAAAATCATAGGTTAAACTTAATTCAACTTATGATTTTTATAATTTTTTTCATAATATTTTCTTGCTAAATCAATTGCTTTAAAGCAAGTATTGTCAGCATTCAAAATTTCTTTTTTATTTTCTTCCCAAAATTTCTTATATTGATTAAAACTCATATGATTTGCACCGCCCATATAATCTGGCTGTTCGTTTTGAATATCATCATCTTCCCAGCCGCAATATATACATATATCGTGAATGAAATTTATATTTCCCATTCCACATATTTTGCATTTGTTTGCGTGGGTTGTTTTATCTTCAATTTTTTCTTTCATAACTTTCTCCTTTTAATTCCAATAATCTCCATATTTATCAAATTGACTATAGAAATAATCAATTCCGTCTTCAGGTAAATAATACGTAACAATTTTACCATCCCTAGAAATAATAATAAATTCATTCGTTTCTACATCATATTTGTAAGTTGAATGAAATTTTTTTTCATTTGCTGTAAAAGATATTATGTTATCTCCCTTTTTTAACGCAAAATTTATAGCCGCTTGTGAGTAATCTGTTATATATGTATATCCCATATCGTATCCGTGAGCATAAAAATGATTTACTTCAGCATATTCACTTGTCCAGTATTCAGCATAAGTACTAGGACCTTTCTCCATTTATTATATCATATCTCCTTTTAAAATGCAAAAGGTTGAAGAACAATCGCGTTTCTTCAACCTTTTATTTGCATTCTATCATAAGATTTTTCAAAGTCAATACTTGTGTGACACACTTTTTACATCTCAAAATTTTTTTCTTCTTCGTTTGGGTTTTGCAATTTTTTCTAGTTCATAAATTGGCTTTTTTATTATTTCAATAGACGATGCAAAAAAACTAGACAGCAAGCATTTTTCCCATTTTATTCATCATATCTGTTTTATAAGACATCATTGAGTGGGTGTACCTTGTAAGAGTTACAACTGGGTTTTTATGTCCAAGAATTTCTGACAGGGTTTTAACGTCCATTCCCATTTCAATAGCACGAGTTGCAAAAGTATGACGAAGTGAGTGAAAGTTTTTGTAACTAACTCCAATTTTACTCAAAATTCTTTCATAAGTTCTTTGATAAGCCCTTGTCCCAACAATTCCACCAGTGCGAGTAGATATAACATATTTTGAATTAGATGTTTTCTTAATTTTTTTCAAAATATCTAATAATGCTTTTGGAAGCGGTATAACTCTGCTTGAATTTTTTGTTTTTGGATTATCTATCACAATTCTAGGCACTCCATTCTCTTTAATTCTATAACTAGTTTTTGTTATGCTCATAATTCCTGTTTGAAAATCTATATCTTCCCAAGTGAGAGCCAATAGTTCTCCAAGTCTGATTCCAGTATAAAGGCAAAGCACAATCCCAATGTAATTGCTTTTGTTTGAAGCAAGACAATATTTTTCAATTTTTTCTTGCTCGCATTTTTCAAAAGCTGTAACTGGTTTTTCGGTTGGACTTGGCAACTTAATTTTCTTTATTTCATCTCTTTTCACTTTATCCAATGATTTAGCGAGTGCCATACTACCTTTCAAAACATTCACAATTCCAATAACCGAGTTGTTTGCAAGTTTTCCGTTGTTATTTAGATTACCATTTTCAAGTTCACTCAAAACAAAATCTTGAAAAATCTCACCATTTAGGTCATCTAAATCATAATCCCCAAGTTTAGGATTGATGTGCTTTTCTATGATGTATTTGTATCGGTCATAGGTTCGCAGTTTTACAGTGTGTTTTGTGTATTTTTCTAGCCATACACTTAGCCATTCTTTAAGTTTCATAATTTACTCCTTTTGAGCAAGCAAAAGTGCTTGCAATTTTATTTGCGAGAAAGGGTTGATTATATCGCCAGATATAATCGTCTTTCCTCCTCGTATATTTTAACTTGTAAAGGTTGCCCTTCTATCTTTATAATCAAAGAAAATAATGCTATCGCATTGAAATTGTTGTGCAATTTTTTGCCACGGCAAATTTTCTTGATTGAAATAAGGTCGACCCTATGAAAATGCCACCTAAAGGTGTCGCTTTCCTCTTGTCTCCCATTATTATAAGGACATCTAATGTTAAAAAATTAAGGGAGTAAATTCTTATTTTGAAAATTTCTTAAAATTAATTTTGAAAACCATAGAAAAAGACCACCTATTCTTATAATAAGTGGCTTCTTTTGATTATTTAACAAGTCCATTATAACATACTTTCTTGAAAATTGTATTAAAATTTATCATTTTCGTAAAAATAGATGTCTTTTATTTAGGTAAATGGCAAAAATTAACATAACTATTATAAGAATAGAAGGTCTGTTTAATTATATAATAAGACAACTATTGGCTTCTAAAAGGAGCAAATAGTGGCAAACAATTCAAATTTAGCTAATGCGAAAAATAAAAAAAATGATGAATTTTATACTCAAATTACAGATATTGAAGAAGAATTGAGACATTATAAAAAGCATTTTAAAGATAAAATTATTCTATGTAATTGCGATGACCCATACGAAAGTAATTTCTTTAAATATTTTGCAATAAATTTCAACCATTTGGGGTTAAAAAAATTAATCGCAACTTGTTATGACAACTCTCCTGTAGTATACACCCAAATGAACTTTTTTGGTGAAAATAGTCTGAGTGAATATATCTAATTTTTTATTAATATATACATTTGTTATTATTGTTGAAATTATTGTTAAATTAATGCAAAAAGGAATAATATCCCAAAAATAATTCTTTGCCGAGTTCTTGCTATTGTAATCGTTTATTATTTTTGTTTTTCTCTCTTGAACACCAAATGGCTCAGAATTTAATTTGTTTTTATCAATTTCCTTTTCTGTGATAACACACCATGTAACGACCAATGCCGTCAATATAGCAAATAAGCTTAATTCAATACCAATCAAATTTTTAGCTTCGTCCATGGTTATTTCTATACTGGATTTGATTGATATTGCCAATCCATTATAATCATATATAAGATATAGTATTTTACAAAATTTAAAACCCTAAAACACGTTTTTTTGTTTTTTTCTTTTTTTATAAAGTGAATAATTGTTAAAATCGTTGTTAATAAAAAAGACAAAGAAAAAGTACCTATTACAGCAATATTTAGGCTAATTAATTTTAGATTTACTAATGCATTTGCTATAACAAAAGTTAATATAAAAGTTATTATAAGTAGTAATAAAAAATAACCAACAACAGAAAAAACATCTTTTGTTTTCTTTTTTAATTTAGAGATTTTATCTTTCTCTTTCATACACTCCTCCTTGTTAAATTTTAAAATACTTTTGATTTTTGCTTGTTGGTTTGTCGGGTTCGGTCATTCCAATTAGTCCAGCATCTAGGGCGGGTTGCAGATAGTTTTTTCTAAATCCTAAACGAGATTTTAGGTTTAATTTTTCCATAAGTTCCGTTGCCGATTGTGGATAACTTTCAATCACTTTCATAAGTTCTGTAATTTGATTGTTGATAT
>CALBKX010000039.1 GCA_937895935.1 uncultured Clostridia bacterium | reverse complement strand
CAACAACAACGCCACAAATATCAGGATAAGTTTCTTTTATAACAAGCGGTGTAGATTTTCCATTAATTGTTACTAAAACTACTTCTTCACTTTTTGTTATCTTCGTATTAATATTACCGCCAACCTCATTTGAAGTTGTTGTTTCTTGATTTTCTGTGGCGTATTCATATTTCATTCCACCATCTATAGTAATCATTACTTTCACTGTGCCTGCACCAGAAATATTTGATAAAATTCCTGCTAGTTTATCTTCTAAATAATTTGCATACTCGTCAGCAGAGAATTCTGTAACACTGTCTGTTTTTGATGTTTTTGACTTCAATGTTGTTGAATATACAAAAATCAATATAATAGCAAATATACCTAAAAGAATAAATTCAATGTGTTTTATATTTTTAATTTTTTGCAAGAAAGGTATTTTATCCCAAAAAGATATCTTTTCTTTTTTTTCACTCATAGAATATCACCTTATCCTTACTAATATTTACTATATTTATCACTACACTTATCACCTCCGTTTTTATATTGATATTCGAATTTTTATCACTTATTACAACATTATACAAATCGACATAAACAGCATTTATTTCCATATTTAAATCAAAAATATTAGCAGATATTGAAACAACAGCACCATAAATTCCCTTATCATTAAGTCCATTATTTATATCTTCATTCCACTTATCCAATTTTGCTTGATTAACATTGTAAATATAAGTATCTTGAATTTCAAAATCCACTTCTTTAAATACATTGTCTAAATTAAAATTACCTTTAAAAATATTTGGCAGTGGAACTATAACAACTAAAACAATAGCATATGAAAATACATTTTTAATACAAGCACCCATTTTACCTTCAGGCATCATTAAATCTAATAATACTGATAATAAACAAACACCTGCAATTGAAATTATCCATACAGAAACTGACAAAGAACCACCCTCCTTTTACTCCATCTCACTAAAATTTTTAAATAATGTTAGTACTACACATTACCAGTCCTATCATAAAGAAATACATAAAAGCTACGCCCAAAATGAGTGCTATAAGCATTTGAATAGATTTTGCTATGCTGGATACAAAACTTGTAATTCGATTATCTGCAACAGGCTCCAATATAGAACTAGCCAATTTCATTAACAATGAGAAAACAATTATTTTTATAATAGGCAACAAAATTGTTCCAAAAAGAAGGACTAATCCCCCAACACCAACAGCATTTTTTATTAGTACGCTAGAAACCATAATAAGACTAACACCATCTGATAAAAATCCACCAATAATAGGCACAGCACTTTTTATAGTATACTTAGCTGTTTTTAATGAAATTGAATCAATGCTTCCAGCCATAAGCCCCTGTATTGAAACAAATGCAGAAAAAATCATTAAAACCAAACCCATTATCCATTTAAAACAAGAAGAGAAAAAATCGGAAAATTTATTAAATTTAATATTGGTTGTTAAATTAGAAATAGTAGTAAAAACCAACATAAAAGTAAAAATTGGCATTAAAATATTGATGAAAACTGAAATGACTGTACCTGAAAGCATAGCCATTGCAGGCTGATAAACATTAACTGAAACATTACCTCCAAGAGAAGTTAAAATTGTTAAAAGGATAGGAAAAATCAACTCCATTTGCTTCTTTACACTTCCCAACGTATTTGTTGTAAGCATAAGCAACTTTGAAACCCAAACAATAATAATAACAACCACAGCACTATAACACACAAAATGAATGATATCGTTTAAACTTTTATTTTTTCCGCTATGTGATGCACTTACCATACTATATAACACTGCTATTGCAATAATCATACAAATATACGGTAAGAACGAGATAACATCTTCCAAAAATAAATCTAAAATATATTTGCCAAATGTGTTTGCATTAATTGTTAACTTACCTGAAATTATATCTTTAATTTTTTGGGAAAAACTATCTCCACTTAACTCACTCGAATCATTAATTACATCTTTTAGTATTTGATCCAATTCGCTTGTATCTAAACTATTTAATTGGTTTTCAATATTGTTATCAATTTCTGTTTCCAATTCAATTTGGGAAGAAACTTCAGCATAAACATAGGTCCTATGCGTTCTCATAGAACCTGAAATTAAAGCAAACACAACCATTAATAAACAAATAAATTTTTTCAATTAATTTTCCTTAAGGCAAGATTTCCATAATAATTTCAATTAAACTTTTTATGATTGGTAAACTAATCACCAAAATTGTAATTTTCCCAGCAAGATTAATAACTTCTGCAATACAAGAATTGCCAGCATTTGAACAAATGCTGGAAGAAAATTCGATTATATATCCAACCCCAATAATCTTTAATACGCAGGCAAATAAGCCAGTATTCAAACCTGTTTTTTCAACAAAAGATGTCATTGTGTTTATGATTTCCATTAAACCATCAACACAAGAAATCAAAATTATAATTGATCCAACAATGCTTATAAAAACCGCAAGTTCAGGTTTTAATGGCTTAATAATCAAGTATGCAATCAGTGTTAAAAAACCAATGCCAATAATTTTGAATAACTCCGTCACAAATAATTCCTCACTATAAACCAAACATAGATTTAACCGTATCAAACAACTGCACCACTATATCTAGTATCATCATCAGTACCACAACCACACCAGCAAGTGTTGCAAATGTCGCCATATCATCTTTTCCGGAATGTTTTAATACTTGTGTTATAACTGCCGTAAGCAATCCAATACCTGCTATTTTTATTATTAAATCAACGCCCATAAAGCCCCCATTATAAAATAATCAACGCCAAAAACAATCCAGATAAAATCCCAAGTTTTGTATAAAGCGGGCAAAATTTTTCACACTCTTTTTTTAATTTTTCACATTGCCCTTTTACACTTTCAGTTTTACTTTTTATAATATCAACCTGATTAAAGATGTCTGTTTTCCCTAAATTTTTAAAAAACAAAAGTATATCTTCTTTTTCATTTTCGTTGAGAAATTTGATATTTTTAAATAATATTTCCTTTGTTAAACTTACTTCGCTACTTAAAATATTTATATAATTTTTTAATAAACAATTAAAATCCTTGTTATGTAAATTAAATATAGATTTATTAATTATTTCATCAAGTTTACTTGCAGAAAAACCGATTTCCGTTTTTAAAATTTCCAAAAAAGACAAATACGACTCGTAAAAATTTTTTCTTTGTTTGTAGACATTACTTATTCCAAAGCCAATGGCTCCACACAATACTACAAGTAAAATAATTAAAACTAATTTCATATGATTGCTCCATAAATTTTACTTAAATTTTCTTTATAAACACCCTCTATAGTCCCCACGCCATTTTCTTTAGAAAGAACAATAATTCTTTTGAACCATCTTTGTTCTAATAGGTTTTTAAACTCAGTTTTCCTTTTTAAATCTTCAATATTATTTGCGTGCATAGTGGCAATTATTTTTATGCCACAGGTTACAGCATATTCTAACGCTTTAAAATCATCTATAGAGCCTAACTCGTCAGTCACAATGATATCAGGTGACATACTCCTTATTCCTAAAAGAAATGAGTCTTTTTTATTAAGAAAACATATTGCATCATAAAAATTACTTCCAATAAAATTACTCGCATTACCACAAGTAATTTCACCTCTTTCATCTGCAATAAATACATTGTAAGAGTAATTGTGATTAGAAAATTGAAATATTAAATCTCTAATCATTGTTGTTTTCCCTGCTCCGGGAGGAGAAATTATTAATGTGTTATTTATGTCCCCATTGTTTAAAATTTCATTAAAAATTGGTAAAGAAGCGTTTTTTATAATGTGAGGAAGTCTAATACATAATGATGTAAAGTTTTTTATTGTTTTTATACATTGATCAAGCACAACTTCTCCGCAAATTCCAATTCTTATACCTCCATCGACCATTAAAAAACCTTGTTTTAATTGTTCGTTGACAGAATAAATTGAATGATTACAAGCTTTAAAAACAATATCATTTATCATTTCCTCACTCGCATAAATTGCTTGATTTGCATTTGAACATATTCCATTCTCACTTAAAAAATAAGTACGAGTGTTACATAATACAGAAATTGGTTTATCTTTTCTAAATCTTATTTCATTTATTTCTGTTTCTGAAGTTTTTGATGTTAAAGCCAAATAAATCGAATTAGTTAAAATATCTTTTAACATTTCACATTCTCCCTTATTAAAATATTTATATTTGTACTAATTCTTAAAATACTGTTTCTACAAAAAGACAAAAAAAAAGACATAGCATAATGAAGTGAACCCCAAAAACTATGTCCTTTAAAATAATAAAAACTATTTTACTCTTTCCATATATGAACCGTCACGAGTATCTACTCTAATCATTTCTCCTTGATTTACAAATAGAGGTACTTTAATTTCATAACCGGTTTCAAGTTTAGCTGGTTTATAACCTGCTTTAGAAGTATCGCCTTGAATTCCTGGTTCAGTTTCTGTAACTTTCAACTCAACAAAAGTTGGAGGAACAACACTAAACGCATTTCCTTTATAGAATTGAATTGTTGCATTCATATTTTCCTTCATAAAATTCATAGCACCTTCAACTTGTGATTTGTTAAGTGGAATTTGGTCATATGTTTCCATATCCATAAAGTAATACAAATCACCTTCATTATAAAGATATTGCATTTCTTTTCTTTCAATAACTGCCACTTGGAACTTATCAGTAGGGTTAAAAGTTCTTTCTAACACTTGTCCTGTAACAACGTTTTTAATAGTAGTTCTAACAAATGGTGAACCTTTTCCAGGTTTAACATGTAAAAATTCAACAACTACAAATACATTGCCTTCATATTCAAAAGTAACGCCTTTTCTAAAATCGCCTGCTGTTATCATTAATTTTCTCCTTAAATTTCTTTAAAATTACTTTGGTATATTAACACACTTTAAAAAATATGTCTAGTATTTTTTTAGTAATCGTGACCAGAATGTAAAATATAACCTGCACTTGTATATTTTCTTAGAAGTTTTATACTCGATAGGATTTCTCTAAAATTTCCTCCAAATAAATCAGTTCTGCCATAGCCTTTTTCAAAAAGAGTATCTCCAGAAAACAAATGATTATCTATAATATAAGAAAGCCCCCCTTTGCTATGCCCCGGAGTATGCAATATTTTAATTTCAAAAGCTCCTAAGGTTAGATGTTCTTCATTTTCAGATATTAAAAAGTCTGGAATAAAACTTTCAACCACTTCGCCACAACTTTTAGCAAAGTTTAAATTTTCATCACTACACATTATCTCATCAAATTTTGATATATAAATTTTATATCCTAATTCTTGTAATTTTTTGCATGAAAAAATGTGGTCATAATGCCCGTGAGTTAATAAAACCCCTAAAACATTTAAACCTTTTTGTTTTACAAAATCTATTATTTCTTCATAGTTTGAACCTGGGTCGATTATAATTGATTGTTTTAAATCATTACAAACAATATAACAATTTTCTAAGCATACTCTACTTATTATTTTATTTACAGTTATCATAAATTTCCTTTAATTTTAAAGCATCTTCCATCATTTTTTCTTTAGACTCACTTATAATTGTTGGAGTAAGTTTATACTCATTAATAACTTTAATTAAGGGCTCGAATTCAGGGCCATAAACACAATCATCCAAATTTAAATGCTTAACTTCACCTTTTGAAGAATACTCTATTTTACTAAAATGAATATGACAATTTTTAGTTTTATACTCGCCTAACTTTTCAAATGAATAATCAAATATTCTTTTATAATCATTAGATGATTTTAACCCACCCTGCATAATACAATTTATATGGCCAAAATCAAAAGTTGGTACAAGAATTTTATCTTTTGTACAAAAATCAATTATCTCTTGATAAGTACCTATTTGCATATATTTCCCCATAGTTTCAGGGCACAAAAATTTGTTTTCATTCAATTTTAGGTCATATAAAATTTTTAAACACTCATCCAATCTTTTGGAAGTTAAATTAATAGCAGCAGTTCTATTAAGCTTACCGCAAGAAGCCAAATGAATAACTAAATCACGACCACCCATAATATTTAAATACTGCATACTTTTTTCAACATAACCAAAAGATTTTGATACCATATCGTCACTTTCATTTGCAAAATTTATATAATATGGAGCATGGATGCTAATTAAAATGTCGTTATTTTTTGCATTTTCACCAAGTATTTTAGCAGTGTCATAAGACATAGTAAAACCCCTACCAAATGAATATTCATATGCAGACAATCCTATTTCCTTGCAAAATTTGGGTGCATCAACACTATGCTTATAACCAGCGTCATAAAAAATTTTACTATTTCCTGATGGACCAAAACGAATTTTATTTTCCATAATATTTTCCTTTACACCTCCAAATAGTTAATTTTTCCGTTTGCTAAATCCTCTAACGTTGATGAATCCTCAATAGAGAATACACCACATTTTGTACGTATAATACTAAGCATAGTACCATATGTGCCAAAATTGTATGCCATATCTCTACAAAGGCTTCTTATATAAGTTCCGCTAGAACAAGTAATTTTAAACTGAAAATTATTATCACCAAACTCTCTTAAAAGTTTTAATTCATATATTTCTATTTCTTTAGGTTTTAATTCCACAACGCCACCTTTTCTTGCTATGTCACAGGACTTTTGCCCGTTGATTTTTTTTGCAGAAAAAAGCGGTGGCATTTGGTTTTGTTTGCCAATAAATTTTTTTAAGGACATTAAAATTTGTTCTTTTGTGATAATTTTATCTTCTTCATTGATTATTTTACCTTCACTATCCAATGTATCAGTTTCATATCCAAAATGAAAAACTGCTACGTATGTTTTTGTTTTTTTCAAATATTCATCAAATAATTTTGTTCCTTTATTGACACCAACCAGCAACACTCCTGTTCCATAAGGGTCAAGAGTACCCATATGTCCAGCCTTTTTTACACCTAAAATTCTTGACACTTTTTTTACAGCCAAAAATGATGACATTCCAGTTGGTTTATTTAAGTTTATAATAGCATTTTTATCAAACATATTAATTCCTTATCTGTTTTAAGCATTCTTCATATAATATTTTCGCATGTTTAACTGGTGCACCTACAAATAAAGCGCCTGAAGCCTGAATGTGTCCACCGCCACCAATTACATTTGCCACTTTGGATACATCATATCCTTCTTTACATCTCATTGAAACAGTATAGGTATTTTTTTCTTTTTGTTTTATTACAAATGCAAATATATTATCGTCAGTATTAAGCATTTCATTTACAAAACAAGGGCAATCATCAACACCTGCCTGTTTAAACATTTTTTTTGTAAAAATTACATATGCAATTTTGTTTTTAAATACCATATTTTCGTAGCCCATTTTCCTTAGGATAATTTCAGGCGTTGTTTGATGTTTTTGTATTAAAAAAGTAACTTGATTTTTTTTAGCACCACTTAGCAAACATTCTCTTGCAACCAAAAACGAGTTTTCATTTGTGTTATCATTTTGAAAACAATTGGTATCTCCTACTATACCAGCATAAATTAATGTTGCAATTTTTTGATTTATTTTTGCCTTAAGTTTTAAAGCAATTTCATAGATTATTTCACTGCAACTAGATTTGTGTGAATCAATGTAATTTATACTTCCATTTAGATTTCTAGAGAAATGGTGATCAATAACGATAATATTATTATGATCTTTAATTTGGGGATAATATTTTCCAAGAAGCCTTTCTTGAGCCAAATCAACCAAAACAATAGTATCGAAGTTCTCTACTACAATATCTTCACAAATACTTTCATCTAAATTATAAAAATTTGTCATTAATTCTGTTAGATTGTTACAATCTATAAACATTTTTGTCTTTTTACCTAACTGCTCTAAAATGCAAGAAAGAGTAGTCATACTGCTCATACAATCTGGATCAGGAGATATATGTGCAATAATCGCTACTCTTTTACTTTTTTTTAAACTATTTATTAATTCTTTCATATTTTTCCTACCAAAAAAGGTTTTCATTTTAATAATCAAAAATTTTTATTCAACAGATTCGTCTTTTGGAATGTTAAGATTTTTTAAAATTGCATCTATCCTTTTACTATTTTCCTCTCCTACATCAACAATAAATTCTAGTTCAGGAGCAAAAGGTAGTTTTACCATATTTAATAATTCTTTTTTAATAAAACCTTCTATTTTTTGTAATAATTTTTGTATTTCTAAATTATTTCCATTTAAAGAACTAAAAGTTACCTTGCAATGTCTAAAATCTGCAGAAGTATTGACATTTGTTATTGTGATTATAACCCCATTTAACCTTGGGTCGTTTGTTTTATCACGTAAAATTATTGTTAAAGCTTTAGATATTTCTGCATTTGCGCGTTCTTGTCTAATATTACTCATATTAACCTCTTTTTACTTCCACTTTTTCGTAAACTTCAAACATATCGCCTACTTGAACACCAGTGCTGTCTTTTAATTTTATACCACATTCATATCCATAATTTACTTCCGCTTTATCATCTTTTTGGATTTTTAACGCTTCTATTTGAGTTTCTAATATTTTTTCATCTCCACGATACACGTTAACAAACGCGTTTCTGGTAATTTTACCATCTTTAACGTATGAACCACATATGATTCCCGCAGAAGATAGTTTAAACATTGCTCTTACTTCGCTATGGCCTATTATTTTATCTTCATATTTAACTGAAAGCATACCTGTTAACGCTTTTGTAATTTCATCAACACATTCATAAATAACTTTATATGATTTAATTTGAACCTTTTGATTTTCAGCAAATTGCTCTATTTTTCCAATTAGTTTTAAATTAAAGTTAATAATAACAGCATCGCTTGCACCTGCTAGTATTACGTCTGACTCAGTAACAGGACCTGCACCACTATGGATACAAACAACCTTTGCTTCTTCATTTTTGATTGAAGTTAATGTTTGTTTTAATGCCTCAACAGAGCCTTGTACATCTGCTTTTATTATAATATTTAAAGTTTTTAGTTTTCCTTCGTTTACTCTATCCATAAAATCATCAAGTGATACACCAGATGTTGAATTTGCTCTTTCTGTTTTTATTTTATTTATTCTTTCTTGAATTACTTGTTTTGATAATTTTTCATCAATAGCATAAACTTGATCACCAGCATTTGGAACTGCATCTAAGCCTAAAATAGCAACTGGAGTGCTTGGTCCAGCAGTTTTTAATTGTTTGCCATATTCGTCAAACATCGCTCTTACTTTTCCATAAGTAATACCGCTCATAACGCTATCGCCAACTTTGAGTGTTCCATTTTGAACAAGTACAGTTGCAATTGGACCTCTATTTTTATCTAATTCAGCTTCAATTACAACACCTACCGCTGTTTGGTTTGCATCGGCTTTTAGTTCTTGCATTTCAGCAACCAAAAGAACAGTTTCTAATAGTTTATCAATGCCCACACCTTGTTTAGCAGAAATAGGAACAATTATTGTATCTCCGCCCCATTCTTCAGGCAAAACACCGTTTTCAGCAAGTTGTTGTTTAACTTTTTCTGGATTTGCTTCAGGTTTATCCATTTTATTAATAGCAACTATCATTGGACAATTAGCGGCTTTTATATGATTAATTGCTTCAATAGTTTGTGGCATTATACCGTCATCGGCCGCAACAACCAAAATTGCTATATCAGTTACTTTTGCACCTCTTGCACGCATAGCAGTAAAAGCAGCGTGTCCAGGAGTGTCAATAAATGTAATCTTTTCTCCATTCCAAGATACTTGATATGCACCTATTTTTTGAGTTATACCACCCGCTTCTCCGCTTACTACATTGGTTTTTCTAATAGCATCAAGTAACGAGGTTTTACCATGGTCTACGTGCCCCATAACGGTTACAACTGGAGGTCTAACTGTTGCATTTTCGCCTATTTCTTTTGACTGTTCCTCAAGTTTTTCTTCATATGACTTTTCTATCTTTTGCTCTAATTTTACACCTAGTTCTTCAGAAACAAGTTCTGCAGTCGTAAAATCAATGGAACTATTTATTGTTGCCATTACACCAAGCAACATTAATTTTTTAATAATATCAGTAACAGGTTTACCTGTTTTTTCTGATAATGTTTTAACAGTAATAGTTTCTGTTGTTATAACGGCACTTTCAATTGCTGGTGCTACAAAAGTTACACTCTCTTTCTTTTTTGTTTTTACCAGTTTTCTTGAGCCCATTCTTACGCCATCAATGTCTTCGTTATATGAATTATCAAGTATAAAGCCTCTTTTCATTAAAGCTTTTTTGCTCATTTGTTTCTTTTCTTCATATTGATTTTTAATAGGTGCTTTTTTGCCACTAAAAGTTTTTTCTGGACCTGCCAACACTTTAGAACTTTCAAGTGGCTGAGCAAAACTTTTAAAAGCATTAGCTCTACTTGAAGCAAAACCATTTGGTGTTCTTTGCCCGAAAGGTTTTTGTCCGTTGTTATTAAATTGTGAACGATCTGAATTAAACTGACGTTGTTGTCCGTTGTTAAAATTCCCATATGGTCTTTGATTGTTAAATTGTCTATTGTTATTAAATGGACGTTGATCTTTATTAAACTGACGATTAGAGTCAAATTGGCGGTTTTCAAAACGGCGTTGATTGTTGTTAAATTGACGATTATCGTACTGTTTTTGCTCTCTATTGAAAGTACGATTTATATTTTTTGTATCAACTTCGGTTTTCTCATTTTTTGATTGTTTTTCTTCAACTAAATCATTTTTGACTGGTTCAGCAGTTGTTTGTTTTGCTGGTTTCTCTTCAACTATGTTTTGTTTAGATGTTTTAAAACGAGATGTATTTTTAACTAACATCTCTAATTGACTTTTTGTTGAACGTAAATCACGTAACAATTCTTGAAGAATTCCATCTTTCTGAATTTTGTGAATATTTTTTAGATTACTTAATCCATTTGTTTTTTCGTTAGCCACTAATTTACTCCTTAATTTATGCAATTTAAGCATTTATAATATTTTAGACTTAGCACTGATTTGTAATGTAATTACTTATTAAATTCAATTGTAAATAATTATAAATATTTACATCATAATATGAATAAATCAGACTTTATCTATTATTTCTATAATTTTTTGGGACAATCCTTTGTTTTTTATTGCTAGTAGTTTACAATTTTCTAAATTAGATATTGAATTAAACTCCTCAATACTAAAAACATAATTTGGTATTTCTCTTTGTTTTAGTTCTTCAACCACTTTTGATATTGTTTTACCACAATCTTCTCTATATAAAACTAAAAACAATTTGTGCGAATAGCCCTTTAAATTGTCAGCACCAAAGATTACATAATTTGCCTTGTTTGCTATGCCAATATATCCTTGAATTCTACTTAAATCACTTTTTATCAATTAATTCCTCACATAATTTTTTATATACTACAGGGGGAAATTCGCATTTAAATGCTCGACACAAAATTTTTTGTTTTTTTATTTGTTCAATACAATTTGGGTCTGTACAAATATATGCGCCTCTGCCGTTTGCTTTTCCTGTTTTATCAATGAATATTTCACCACTAGATGTTTTTACAAGCCTTATCATATCTGATTTGTTATGACTTTTTTTACAAATAAAACAAATTCTATTAACTTCTCTTTTCAAAAAAGCACTCCCTTATTCAGTTATATCTTCTAAATCAGCAAAAGCATCATCATCTTCGTCCTCAAGATTTGTAATTTCATATTCTGGGACAATTTCTTTTGCATTTTCCGCTTTACTCTTTGGTTTAACATCTATTTTCCAGCCTGTAAGTCTTGCTGCCAATCTTACATTTTGTCCTTGTTTGCCTATTGCAAGCGATAATTTATCGTCAGGAACAATTACTTGTGACGCTTTTAAACTTTCATTAATTTCTACAGAAATAACTTCAGCAGGCGCAAGAGCTTTAGCGATATATTCAAGTGGGTCTTCTGAGTAAAGAACAAGGTCGATTTTTTCACCATTTAACTCACCCATAATAGTATTTATTCTAACCCCTCTATTTCCAACGCAAGCACCAAGTGCGTCAATATGTGGTTTTGTGCTATAAATTGCAACTTTACAACGATTTCCCGCATCTCTTGCTATATTTTTAATTTCCACGTCACCACTAGCAACTTCAGGTATTTCTATTTCAAATAATTTTTTTACAAAACCATTATTTGCTCTAGAAACTTGAATTTGTGGTCCTTTATAAGAATCTTTAATCTTTTTAACGTAAACTTTTATTCTTTGTCCAACATTGTAATGTTCGCCTGGGATTTGGTCATTTTCAAGCATAACTCCTTCCATATTAGAGCCGGCTAATTGAACATAAACAGTGCCATTTTCCACTCTTTTTACAATAGTGGTAATAAGTTCATCTTCTTTTTCAGAAATTTCACTTAAAGCTTGATCACGTTCCAATTCTTTCAATTTTTGCATAACAACCTGTTTTGCAGTTTGTGCTGCAATTCTACCAAATTCTTTTGTGCTAACTTCTTCTGTAACAACGTCACCAATTGCATAAGATTTTTTAATCTTTTTTGCGTCTTCCAAACTTATTTCTTTATCCGCGTCTTCTACATTTTCAACTACAGTTTTATAACTATAAATTTTAATTGTAGCCTTTTCAGGATTAAGTTTTACCAAAGCAGATTTTGCCTCTCCGTAAACTTTTTTATAAGCAGAAGTTAATGCTGCTTCAAGTGAAGCAATAAATTGCTCTGAATTAATATTTTTTTCGTGTTCAAGATCTTCTAATGCTTGAAAAAAATCCTTGTTTATCATATATTTCTCCTTAAAAATCTAATACTGGCGAGCATAGTGCAACTTTGCTCTTTTCAAAAAACAACTCTTCGCCTGAAGTGGTTTTGATTGTATAACCTTGTTCACTAAAATCAATTAATTCTCCAACAAAGACTTTTTGTTTATTTTGTGGTACAAATAATTTAATTTCAACAGATTTCCCTTTATTTCTAATAAAGTCTTTTTGGTTTTTAATAGGTCTGTCCAGACCAGCAGAACTTACATTTAAAATATAAGGTGCATCATCAGAAACGTTGATTTCATCTAACACATCAGTGATAGCGTTGTTTACTTTTTCACAATCATCAATAGTTATACCATCTTTTTTATCAATGAAAAAAGTCAAATTCATACCGTCAACTTTTTTTGCATATTCGACTTCCAAAACATCGTAACCTAAATTTTCAATTATAGGAACAATTTTTTCGTTACATTTATCAATAACTTTGCTTGCCACATTTTCTCCTTTTTAACATCCCTTAAATTAAGCGTGGGCAAAAATTTGCCCACGCCTAACCTAGTTTGTATTTATATTTTATCATTTTATTTTTAATTATGCAATAGATTTAAACAAAAATATAAAATATTTTTTTAAAAAATTATTTTTGAATGTAAATATTAATATTATTTATTTATAACCAAAATATTTTAGCGTCCATATTTTAAAACATAAAAAGTAGATTTACATTAAACTTAAACGCAAAAAAGCTTCTGCGGTCGCGGTTGCATCGTATAATGCTCTGTGTGCATTGTTTAATGTGACACCCAAGTGGTCCACTACTGTTCCTAGTCTGTAATTAGGTAAAAATAGTTTCGCTTTTGCATCACCCATACAATCTCTAAATTCGTTATTAAATGTTTTGTCTTTTTTCTTGGCTGCAAATTGTATAAATTGATAGTCAAAATTAACATTATAACCTACCATTATACTATCTTTAGCAAAGCGCAAAAAATCTTCAATAATATCCTCAGGAGAATGCTCGTTTTCAACCATCTCATTTGTTATGCCTGTAAGTTTGGTTATTTCAGCAGAGATAAGTTGATGAGGTTTACATAATGTTTGAAATCTTTCAATAATTTCTCCGTTAACAATTTTTACAGCACCAATTTCAGTAATTTCATTTTTATCGGGAACAAGTCCTGTTGTTTCAACATCAAACACAACAAAAGTGTTGTTCATAATGTAATCAGGGTAAGCCTTTTTTGTTGCAAACAAATTATCTTGAATAATCCTTGTGTAAGGAGTTGGAAAAACATATTTATAATTATCCGATTCAATTGTATTTTCCTTATACTCTACAACTTCATCAGTTTTAGAACACAATGCTAATGATTTTATATTGTATTGCATCTCTCCATTATCACGTTTAACATAATCACCCAAACATAAAATGTAAGCACCTTCTTCTACTAAAGAAAAATGTTTTTCAGAAGATTTAGTACAAAAGTGAATGCAATTTACTGTAGCCGTACCATCGTTAAGTTTAAATTTGTACATTTTACGTTTTTCATCAATGCCTTTTATTTTGTTTCGTCTTGGCAAAAACTCTTTTTGCTCAAGTGCTTCAACATTTCCTGCTAAAATGAGTGATATTTTCTCACCCTTTAGGTTGTTTATATACTCAGGCATAGGCATAATATCGCTACCAAAAACCTGCCTTATATTTGCGACATTATATCTAGGTGTTTTTGCCTTAGTTTCAATATTCGATTGTATAGCCATTGCACGCAAATTTAAACTTTCCTCATCAAAATTTTCACTATTATCTATTTCACTTTTTAATAAAAAATCCCCACAAAAATTATTTAGTAAAAAATCCTTCAATTTTTCACAAACATCATTATCTTTAAAGTATTTAAATAGGGTTTCGTTAATATAAAAAGTTAATTCAACTGCAATATTGTTCTTTTTATATCCAATATTATTTTCATTAATACAAGAACTAATACTATCAAAGTTAGTTTTAAAAAATTCTTTAACTTTAGTCAATACAATATTTTCGTCTAGATAACTCTTATTAAACTTGCATTCTAATTTGCCTTTTAAATTTAATATTTCATAAACTGCCTGTTTTATTTCCTCTTTTTCAGAATCTTTAAAGGTCGGTTTTGATTCAGGATAAATAAAATTAATATGGCACATTGAAAAAGTGGTATTATATACCACTTTCAAAATCTTTAAATAATCATATTTCCCATTTAACTTTTTTGAAAGGATGTTTAAAAAATCCATTTTTATCTCCAATGTAAAAAAAGTAATTTATTTTAATACAAGTATTTTAACATTTAATTATGCCAATTAGGCGGCAATTAAGTGAACTATATCAATGATAATTACAAATGCAAACAAACAAATAATGCCCCAGCCATGAATTGCATTTTCGACTTCACGTTTAATAGGCTTGCCCCTTATCCATTCGATAGATGTAAACACTACGTGTGCACCATCCAATCCAGGTATTGGCAATAAATTAAATATAGCTAAGTTTGCTGCCAAAAGAGGTAGTAAATATAGAAAATTGGCTATACCATAAGATGCTACAACTGTCATTTGAGTTATTGTAGAAATTGGACCACCTAATTGTTTTAATGCTACGGCACCAGTCAAAATACTCCAAAAAGCTTGTAATATTAAAACAGAAATATTAAATGTAAATGGTATAAAATCTCGCATAACATCGCCAAAGTTGTAATCTATTCTAATAGTAGCATAATTTACCCCGTAGATATCATTTCCTTTATCATCCTTAAAATTTTTTAAAATTTTAACATCTTGTTTTGTCCCATTTAAATCAATTGTTAAAACTATGCTTGTATCTCCTTCTTTAACCAATTTAGAAAAAACATCTGTTCTTGCATAATTGATTTCTATTCCATTTATAGCATATACTGTTGTATTTTGTTGTAGTCGTCCGACAACTTCATTTGTCTCTACACTATAAAGCTGAACTACATTGTTATTTGCGGGCGAAAAAGCATAACCATCATATGCCCCTACGCTTAAAAATATAATAGAAAATATAAAGGCTGACAAAAAGTTAAAAGTAACACCTGCTAAAAATACAATAATTCGTTTCCAAGGTTTTTGACTATTGAATTTACCATTATCTATACTTTCTTTTAATTGATTATCAGTTTGATTATCCTCAACATTATTATCTTCGTTAACATTGTTTTTAGTGTCTTCGTTAACATCATTTTTAGTGTCTGTTTCAGGCTTTATATCAATAATATTATCATCTTTAGTGTCATCATTTAAAGTTTTTTCAGACTCTTCATCTCCATCATTTTCTCCATAAAAAGCACAAAATCCACCTAAAGGAAACAATCTTAGAGATATTTTTTCACCGCGTTTATTTGTTTTTTGCCATAAGACCTTTCCAAAACCAATTGAAAATTCTGTTATTTTAAAACCTAATACTCTGCCTGCAATATAATGCCCCAACTCATGAATAAGAACCATTGTTAAAAGAACAAAAATGGCTATAATAATATACAGAATATTCATCATAATTGAACCAAAAGAGGCTAATAACATAAAATCTCCTTTATTAAATTAATATAATTAACATAAAAACAAATGTAACAAGAATGTTGGCGATATGGCTGTCTATTCTATCTAAAAGACCACCATGTCCTGGAAGGAAATCACCACTATCTTTAACTTGAGCTTTACGTTTTATAAAACTTTCAAACAAGTCACCTATTTGACATAAAACAGAAGATAAAATACCTGCAATCAAAACTTTCCACCAAGTTAAATTTATAGTAACAAAAATAAGCCTATAACTTTCAATTGAATTAAAAATAAAGAAAAGTGCTATTGCTGAAATTATTCCCCATACAAGCCCACCGATTGCTCCTGAGATTGTTTTGTTTGGACTTAGTTTTACGCAAAGTTTTTTACCTTTGAATAACGAACCTGTAAGCATAGCAAAAGTATCTACAAAAACAGGAACTATAAAAGTATAAATTAACAAGAACATAAGTAAAGTTTTTGCATCACTTCCAACATTTGTAAAAATGTAATTTAAACTATCTAAATTATTGATAAAGAATAAGAGGCATATTAAAAAGGCTGGATAAAATATAGCAAGCATTGTTTGCACACTTTTAAAAAGTGCAAATTGTTTTACAGTGCAATTAATTTTACGAGTTTTAATTTCATTGTCGCTACGTTTTTTTGTAAGTAAACTTAAAATAGCCACAAATAACGAGATTAAAATCACCAATAAAACTTGAAAAACTATTAGTAAATACAATTCAAGTTGAAAATATACACTCAATTTAAATAAGGTATATGACAAAAATGGATATATAATGACAGCAATTTTTGAATTGTAAAAATTAAATTTAGCAAATAAATCCGATATTTCCAATCCACCCACAACAGCGATATAAACAACAAAAACGTCAAATATATATGGTGTTAGTGTTCTTGTAAAAAAAAGTAATATCATAAATGCAAAAAGTGCGATTCCAGTTAAAACTCTTTGTTTCATTTTTTCTCCTAGTTTAAATTAATAATTTTTTAGCCCACCAAATCTTCTGTTTCTTTTGTTATAAACTTTTATTGCTTTTTTTATAACACGTTTATTAAAATCAGGCCAATGCGTTTTTGGAAAATAAAATTCACTATAAGCACATTGATATAACATAAAATTTGAAAGACGTTTTTCTCCACTCGCCCGAATAATTAAATCTGGGTCTGGTAAGTTTGATGTATACAAATACTTTTTAAAAATTTGTTCATCGCAAAACGGCAAGTTATCTTGTATAATTAAATTTAAAGCTCTAATAATTTCAGACCTTGCACCATAATTGATTCCTATATTAAGAATAAGTTTATTATTATTTATTGTTTTTTCAATCATATTGGTTAAAGATATTTGCAAGTTTTCAGGTAATTTAGATAAATCGCCCATTGTTACAACTTGTATACCGTTTTCAACAGCAAAGTCTGTGTCTGTTTTACAGAATTCATTAATTAAATCCATTATTCCATCTACTTCTTCTTTAGGTCTAGACCAATTTTCAGTAGAAAAAGCATAAACAGATAATATATGAATGTTAAATTCTAAACAAGCCTTAATTGTTCGTTTAAAGCTTTCAATACCTGCCTTATGACCATACAAACGAGGCTTGCCTCTTTTTGTAGCCCAACGACCATTTCCATCCATAATAACGGCAAGATGTTCTAGATTATTTGTTTTCATTATTTTTGTTCCTTACATCAAAGATAAAATCGCCTGTAATTATTATAACAGTATCGTCTTGTGTATAAATATTTATAACAAGTTTTTGATCGCCTAGGACACTAAAATTATTGTCAATTACTTTATATTTAATGCTTTTTAAAGTCAAAATATTAATAACTTTATCTAATTTTTCACCAATAAACTCTTGCATTATATTTCCATTATTTCTTTTTCTTTCTCTACTGATGCTTTATCTGCCTTTGCACACATATTATCCAAATCTTTTTGTACGTCAGATTCTAAGCTAGAATATTCATCTTCAGAAATTTTACTATCTTTTTTAAAAGCTTTAAATTTTTCCAAAATATCACGTCTTGAATTACGCATAACAACCTTTGTTTCTTCCAAAAGCTTTTTAACTTGTTTAGCCAATTCACGGCGGCGTTCCTCAGTTAGTGGTGGAAACACCAATCTGATAACCTTACCATCATCAGTAGGATTAACTCCCAAATCTGCCATAGAAATAGCTTTAACAACATTTTTTAGTTGAGAATTATCCCAAACACTAACCACAATCATTCTTGCTTCAGGAACTTGAATATTAGCCATTTGATTAAGTGGAGTCATAGTTCCATAATATTCAACCATTACCCTATCCAAAATGTGAGGGTTTGCACGTCCAGCGCGAATTACTTGATATTCGTCCAACAAATGATTGTACGCTTTTTCCAATTCGTCAGCATAATTTAATTGTAATTCTTCTATTTGTTCTTCGTTTTGCATAAAATCTCCTATTTATAATTTTTCTTTGCTAGTATACAACATAGCAAAGTTTAAAGCAAACATTTTTAAAGCTATCAAAAAACTAATTTTATTTAAATATTAAGCACCATATTTTTTTATTAATCAATATTTATGTTAAGTCATTTTCAATCAAGTTTAATAAAACATCTTTATTAAAATTTGTTTCGCTACTATATGGAATCACATTATCTCTACCTAAATTTAATTTATTTGCTATGACTTGAACATATGCACTAATTTTTGATTTAGGAATTTTATCACTTTTTGTTGCGACCACACTTACAGGAATTTTATAATAAAATAAAAATTTAAGCATTTTTAAGTCTAAGTCGCTTGGCTGATGACGCAAATCAACTAGCAAAAAAACTCTTTTTAAACAATTTGTGTTTAAAAGATAATCTTCCATTATGCTAGCCCAAATGAGTTTATGTTCCTTACCTGCTTGTGCATAACCATAACCCGGTAAGTCAACAAATCTAAAGGAATTATTAATCAAAAAATAATTAATCATCCTTGTTCTTCCCGGAGTTGAACTTGTTTTACATAATTTTTTTTGATTTACTAAACTATTAATTAAGCTACTTTTCCCGACATTACTCCTACCAACAAAAGCAAAATCTATTCCCTCTTTTAAAATATTTGCCTTATTTACAACGCTTGTAAGATATTTTGCATCCTTAATTATCATAAAGTATTTATACAATTTTTTGTTGAAAAAGTCAATTGATATCTAAAAAGGTATGTAAATGATTTGCTTTAAGCGAGTTTTACGTAGCAACAGTAAGTTATTTGCTTGGCTGGAGCGGAGTGTAAAGTGTAAAGCGTAAGCAAAGCATTTTTATATCCGTTGCAATGGGTATGCAAATATTTACACAAGGTAAACCTCTCCGTCAGTTTACAACTGCCATCTCCCCTTGACAGGGGGGGGAGGAAAAACATCGTCACGCTCTTACGAATCAAAAAGAGCAAAATATTTAAAAAACCACCTGCGAAGCATACTCTTCGCCAAGTGGCTTTATCTTCCTAGATGTAAATGATTTACTTTAAGCGAGTTTATCGCAAGTGGTTTTGCTCGTAGTTATGTGAGCAAAAACCCTGAAGTGCTTGAGCGTTAAGCAAACATTGCAATGCTTCGGAACTTGCTTCGCCAAGTGGCCTCTTTCCTCTAGATGTAAATGATTTGCTTTAAGCGGGTTTTACGTAGCGGTAGTCCGTCATTTGGTGGACTGGAGCGAAGTGCAAAGCGTAAGCAAACATTTACATCTATTTTATCCAACAGTAAAAATAGGAATAACCTTTCCGGTTTTTTTATCTGTCATAAAAGCCTGCATAATTCCATCTTGTGAAATTTTTACAGCAACACCATATTTTGCTAAAGTGTTTGTTGCAGCCAAACGTCCACCACCCATACTTCCAGCTTCAATACGGACAATAGCACCACAAGCAATTATAGTACCATCATAATCAACAATGGTTGCACCATCAATGCTAGATAATTCTTCACGAAGTTTACGATTTAGTTCGTGAAATTTTCTACCAGCAATTGTTTGCTTTAAACAGCTTGTTTTAGTTTTTTCATATTTTTCAACGTATTCTTGATAGGTAATATTATTGAAATCAATAGTTGAAGATTGATTTTTAGAGCGTTTTTTTGATGCTTCAGCGAGTTGCAATCTCTTCATTTCAAAATGTTTTTCAGTCAAAATATCATTAATGTCAATATGAGATAACGCCTGTTCAGTCAATCCTTTATTCAAATATGCCAAGCACCCACCTGTTCCAGCAAAAGACACGTCCAATGATGTAAAATATATTGACTTTCTAATTTCCTTTATTGATGCGGAACTTCTGTTTGATAGCAAAGTAATAATTTCATCGTGACAATAACTATTCCAAACACCTCTTTTTTTAGAATAAATTAAACTTCTATTTTTAAATATTAAAATATCACCATTAGTGTCTAACACCACACCAATTCTGTTAGCATCACAATATCTTGCCAAACTTATATAGTCATATGAACATATAGTAGGTTTAAAACGCATACGCTCTAAGGACATATGTCCAATATAATAGCCATCTTTATCAAATTCAACACAGGATTGCATACCATTTGAAAGAACAGCAAAAAAATCATACTTAAACATATTTTGATAATGTATTCTATCTAATTTATTTTCCGATTGTAAACTCTCATTAATAATAATGCCAAAGTCTATTCTTTTACCCTCATATGTTCTGCTAGAATAAGAATCAAGCATGGTCACAATATTCAATAATGTTTCACTAGCTGTTTCAGTAACAGACTCACAAATCGCTTTTTCGATTGCAGTCATATTCAATCTTTTCAAATAACTTTGGTCAGGTAATAGTAATCCTAAATTTGAAACATTACCAAGTTCAGATATAATTGATTTTAAAAGTGTTACTTCGTTAGCTTTAAAGGATAAGTTACGTTTTAAAATTAAACGATATTCGTCATTTTTGTTTGGCTTAATTAGCACTGTCCCCCCACTGCCTAATGCGACTTCATTATCACGAGCATTACTTTCCTCTTCACCAGCAATTGAAGAGCCTGTAAAAAGAGGAAGAATTATATTCTCTACATAATTTAAAAACATTTCCTTTTCCAATTAGCACCTCCATTATTTAATGTAGCAGAAAAAATCGTCAGTGTTTAAAAGTATTGACAACATTTCTATATTTACGAATATATCAACTTGCAAAGAGCTATTTTTTGCTAATAAAGCGAAAAATTTAATTGTCTAATTTGCAATTATATTTTATATATTAATATTAAAATAAAAAAAATATTTTTGCAACATATTTATGTAAATTTTTGAATAATTATACATAAATATTCAAAATTTTAATAACAATTTTTTTCAATTTATGTCAAAATTCGTCAATTACCTACATATATATACTTAAACGCAAAAAAAGGAAGTGTTTATGGTAATTGAAAACTTTATTATTTTTATGAATAAAATATTATTATTTTCTTCATTTATAAATAATGCACAGGGATTTCCTCAGCCACTTACAGAAAAAGAAGAGAAAGAATACTTTATAAAATATAAAAATGGTGATAAAGAAGCTAAAGATAAATTAATTAACCATAATTTAAGGCTTGTTGCTCACATAGTTAAAAAATATGCTGGAACAAGCGAAGCAGATGATTTAATTTCAGTTGGAACAATTGGGCTTATAAAAGCAATAAACACATACGAATATGGAAAAGGAACACAACTTTCTACATACGCAGCGAGATGTATTGAAAATGAGATACTGATGCTCTTGAGAGTGTCAAAAAAACATAAAAATGTTATGTCATTAGATGAAAGTTTGGGACAAGATAAAGACGGAAACGATATTGAACTTGCTGACGTTATTCCTTCAGATGAAGAAGAGATTTTGTCACAAGTAGAAAACAATGTGATAACGTCAAAAATTAATAACTTAATAGACCAAAAGTTAGACGAAAGAGAATCATTAATTTTAAAAATGAGATATGGAATTGGTGGAAAAACAGCATTAACTCAACGTGAAGTTGCTAAAAAACTTGGTATATCAAGGTCGTATATATCACGATTAGAAACTAAAGCAATTGAAATCATAAAAAAAGAAGTGGCTCGCGACACATTTTTTGAAGATTAAATAAATTGAATTAAAATAAAAATTAAATAAATTGTAAAGAAAAATTTTCAACAATGCTAAATTTTGTGTAGATTCAAACAATTACTTTGATTTTTAAAGAGTTTAAAATATTAAATTAATAATCATTTTGATTTTATAAACTAGTAAATTAAACAAAAATTGTTCATATAAAACTAAAAATATAAATAACCATTAAAGTGAAAAATCGCTTTAATGGCTATCTATTGTTATTTATTAAATCGTATTTTAAACATCATCGCGTTTTTTGAGTGTGTCATCAATGAGTAATGCTTTAATCTCCGGAGGCAAATCTTTAATCTTTTGAGATATTGATTTATTTTCAGTTACATTTTTTTTGTAATTAAAAAAACTATCAAAATCATTTATTAGCTTTTGCTCTTTAATTTCATTTTTAGTTTCAGTTTCTTGATTAATGTTTTTATCACTTGAGTCAAGATTATTTTCTGCAAACAATTCCTGAAGAGATAAATCTCTTGTTTGGTCATCAGGAACACTTTTTAAAGGCATAAAATCTTCCACTTTCATTTCTGGTTTTGGTGTACTTGCCTTTTCTTCCTTCTTTTTCTTTTTAAATTTATTTTTTAAGTATGATTTAATATTATCAAAATAAATGATAGATAAAACAATTAAAAAGACAAGAATTGCTATTAAAATTATATACAATAACATAAACTTGCCTCCTTAATTATATATTTTGTTTTTATTGTTCGCGCAACAATAATTTTTGCACTTGGTGGGAGTTTCTAAACCACACTATTGTAAATATATTTTTAATTTATTCAACAATTGTATTTAGCAACATATACAAATTAGTAAATTTAAAATTAACCATTGTTATTTTCGTCTTTATTTGTTGTTGCGTCACCAGCAATTGCTTTACGCATAGAAGTATCAGCATTTAAGTTTTGGATTTTATAATAATCCATAACACCCAATTTACCATCTTTTATAGCCTCAGCCATTGCTTTTGGCACCTCTGCTTCAGCTGCAATTAAAACAGCTTGCATTTGTTGAGTTTTTGCTTTCATTTCTTGTTCGTGAGCTTCCGCCATTGCTCTACGTTCCTCAGCTTCCGCTTGAGCAACAACCTTTCTAGCTTCAGCCTCGTGTTTTCTGAGTTCAGCACCAATGTTTTTGCCAACATCAATATCTGCGATATCAATTGATAAAATTTTATAACTTGTGCCAATATCCAAACCTTTATCAATAACTTTTTGAGAAATAAAGTCAGGATTTTCAAGAACTTCACCATGAGTTTCTGCAGAACCAACGGTTGTGACAATACCTTCACCAACACGGGCTAAAATTGTTTCGTCACCAGCACCACCTACAAAACGAGCAATGTTTGCTTTAACAGTAATTCTAACTTTAACTTTTAATTCAATACCGTCTTTTGCAACAGCTGAAATCATATCAGTTGTGATAACTTTTGGAGTAACAGATTGACGAATAGCTTGATCAACATCACGACCAGCAAGGTCAATTGCTTTTGCTTCTTCAATATCCAAATCGATTTTTGCGCTATGAGCGGCGATTAATGCATTAATAACTTTTCTAACATCGCCTCCAGCTAAGTGATGTGTTTCAAGAGAAACAACATCAACATCAATTCCTGCTTTTCTAGCCATTATATATGCATCAATAATAACGGCAACTGGTATTCTACGCATTTTCATACCAATAAGCCTTGTCATAGAAACATGCGAACCAGAAACCAAAGCAATAAACCAAGTTTTAATTGGAACCAAAGCAATTATCAAAACTATCAATATAGCCAAAATGCCAATAGCAACATATAAAATTATATTCCCTACACTTGCTAATAATAAATTTAACATATTCCCTCCAAATTTTTAATAAAATTAAACATCATTTAATAAGTCAATTTGTCAATCATAATTCTTGCATCTTCAATTGCAACAACTTTAACAACTTCTCCTTTTTTAATAACTGAACCAATAGCTTGTGCTTCATAGGATGTTTGGCCAATCCTAATTTTGCCAATTGGTTTACATTCTGTTAAAGATAGTCCTTCTTTGCCAACTAAAGATTTTAATTCATTTTCTGCTTTTTCTCTATAATCATTTGGTAAAGATGATTTGTTTTCAACAATAGCACTTTTAGCAAGTAAACCATGTTTTGCAGAATTAACAAATATTAAGAAAATGGTTAACGTTATAAGAAAAATTATTAAAACTAAAACAAAAACTTGCAAAGCAGAACCAGAAATTACAGCATGCACAACGACACCGCCAACTTCACATAAAATCCCAGTAACTCCAAAAACCCCGAAACCAGGAATAACCGCTTCTATTATACAAAATATTACACCAAGACATATAAGTAAAACAACAACCCAGTGCATATTAGTAAAAAGCCCGCTAAGTTCATTCCAAAAATTTGCAAGCATCATAACACCTTTCCCCTCCCTTAAACTACTTTTATTGTACCATATGTTTTATTAAATTGCAATAGACAAACGTAAAAAAAAATAATTTTTACAAATTGTAAAAATTGATTTAAAAACATTTATTGTTTTAAATAAATTTTATTCAATATACAACAATATTATTTTCAAAACTAAATAAAAAACAAGATAAAAATTTAATTTCATCCTGTTTAATGTGGTTATTATTAAATTATTAAGCAGTCACTTTTTCAAAGTTAACATCAAATTCTAATTTCTTTGAAACAATTTCTGACACATTATCGCCTGTTATGGCCAACTTTAAAGTTAAAGTAGCAGTTGGTGCATCACCTGTTCCCGTATACTTATCCAAAGTTTTCTCATTTTCAGTGTCGGTTGTTACGATATTATCACCTAATCCAGTAGGAGTTGTAAAGCTTGCTTTAACTTTAAAAGGAGAATAGTTTGTAATCGCAAAAGTAATTATTATTGGTTTAACACTTTCAGTGTTTCCAATGTTCATATCGTCAAAGTATATGTCACCAAATATCCAAGTATCAGCTGCTGAAAGTAGTTTTAAAGAACCATCCTCTTCTGCACCCTTGTCAAACTTATCTTGCCATTCAGCACTGCCTGTTTGTGCTGAAGTGTAAGTTTTATCACTAACTGGTGCGTAGTTTAGACTTTCAGAACGCATTGCATTTGAAATTGTTCCTACAACTGCGACTTTACAATCGTGGGCTTTAAAACTAATTGTACCATTTGTATTGAGTTTTGCTGTCTTTGCTGAGTATACACCAATTGCAAGTGTAGCAAAACACAAACATAAAGCCACCAAATTGAGCCAAAGACTAAATTTTCTTTTTTTCATTATTTGTCCCCTTTTTTTATCAAATTTATCCTAAATTTTGGATTTATTAGCAAATTATTTTGCTTACCACCAACAAAATTATTTACTTGTTTATAGTATAAACCTTTATTCAAATATTATGTCAAATATTTTTTACTTTTTTTGACAAATTTTTATTTTTTTGGATGAAACTTATTTAATTTGTTAAACAAACCAATTGTTTCTAAAAATCAGTTTAAATAATTGACAAAAAATAATTAAAAGAATAAACTATAAAAGTACTATGAAAAAGGTGGCGACTTTGGAGTACGCAAAAGAAATTTTGCCGTTTTTCACTTTTCGTTAAAAAAGTATAATAAAGATGAGCATTTTAATTTATGCTAACTGGGGTGGAACCGCGGTTTAACAATATAAAAATCGTCCCCATATCAAGCAATTTTTTGTTTGATATGGTTTTTTTGTTTTTAAAAGGAGAAATATATGGAAAACAATGTAACAATGGAAAAGTTAGTAAGTTTGTGTAAAAGTCGTGGAATTATTTTCCAAGGTAGTGAAATTTATGGGGGTATGGGCAATACTTGGGATTATGGTCCAATTGGAGTTGAAATCAAAAACAACATAAAAAGAGCATGGTGGAAACGTTTTGTGCAAGAAAGTGACAATTCATTTGGTGTTGATGCCGCTATTTTGATGAACTCACGTGTTTGGGACGCAAGCGGTCACACAACATCCTTTTCAGACCCAAAAATGGATTGCAAAAATTGTAAAACACGTCACAGAGCCGACAACCTAATTGAAAGCTATTGTGACAAACATAAAATAAGTGGCATAGTTCCAGATAAAATGACAAATGATGAAATGGAAAAATTTATTGAAGAACACAAAATAGCCTGCCCTGTTTGTGGTAATCACAACTTTACAAATATACGTCAATTTAAATTAATGTTTGAAACATCAAGAGGTGTCACTGAAGACAATACTGACAAAATTTATTTAAGACCTGAAACTGCACAAGGTGAATTTGTTAACTTTTTAAATGTACAAAGAAGTATGCGTGCAAAAGTTCCTTTTGGGATTGCACAAATTGGCAAAGCATTTAGAAATGAAATTACACCTGGAAACTTTATTTTTAGAACTATTGAGTTCGAACAAATGGAACATCAATGGTTTTGCAAAGAAGGAACAGACCACGAATATTATGATATTTTCAAACAAAAAGCATTTGATTTTTTAACAAGCATTGGTTTTAACCCTGATCATTTGCGTTTTAAAGACCACGACAAATTGGCACACTATGCAAAAGCGGCTTGTGATATCCAATTTTTGTACCCTATGGGCTGGCAAGAATTAAATGGAATTCATAATCGTACAAATTATGATTTATCTCGTCATCAAGAGTACTCAGGCAAAAATATGCTTTATATGGACCCTATGACAAACGAAAAATTCATTCCATATGTTATTGAATATTCAATTGGTGCTGATAGACTAATGTTGGCAGTTTTATGTGAATCCTATAGAGAAGAAACTTTGGAAAATGGAGAAACAAGAAACGTTTTAAAACTTTCCCCTTGCCTTTCCGCTTACAAAGCTTGCGTACTTCCATTAATGAAAAGAGATCATAGTGAAAAGGCTATGGAATTACACAAAATATTTGCAAAAGAATTTATGTGCGACTATGATGAAAGTGGTTCAATTGGCAAACGCTATCGTAGACAAGATGAAATAGGCACTCCTTATTGTATAACAGTTGACGAAAACACTTTAATAAATAATACTGTGACAGTTCGTGACCGTGACACAATGGAACAAATAACACTTCCCGTTTGTGAAGTTGTTGAATATATTAAAAACAAAATCAAATATTAATAAAATTATAAAAAATTAAAATCTTTATTAAAAAATGATTATTTAAAACAAAAATTGTTTATAATTAGTCAAAAAGGGTCTGTAATGAAATTATGCAAAAAATAATTTCTTTACAGGCCACTTTTTAACATTTTAATATAACATTTGCATTTTTAAATAGTTTTGTCCCTGCTGGTGGAAGTTGGTCCAATATAACTCCACCTTCGCCGTCAATTTCATAGGTTAAGCCTAATTCTATTAAAGCGTTTATTGCTTCTGTTAAACTTTTGCCAACTAAGTCTGGCATAGTTATATTTTTTTCAACTTTTTTTAAGTCGTCTTCCAAATTAATTGGTTCAATGTTTAAGTATTTAAAAAGTGCTGAGAAAATTTCTTTCCCATAAGGTGCTGCAACAACGCTTCCATAATAAGCGCCTGCAGAAGGTTCATCAACGCAGAACAACAAAACATATTCAGGGTTTGAGGCAGGATATGTACCTATAAAACTTGAAATATACTTGCCTCTTGCTATACTTCCGTTTTCGTATTTTTGTGCTGTTCCTGTTTTGCCACCAATGTCATAACCCGGAACAAAAGAGTACATTGCTGTTTTGTTAACAACTAATTTCATCATTTCACAAATAGAATTTGATGTCTTTTCACTTATTAATCTTTTTCCTTGGACAGCGTCTTGTTGTTTTAGTATTGTTGGTGTTACTTTAATGCCACCATTAACAATACTTGATACAGCAGTTATTAATTGAATAGGTGTGACTGCAATTGTTTGTCCAAAACCTATACGTGCTAAATCAACTGTTTTTACACTGCCTGCTTTAAGCATTATGCCATTACTTTCGCCTGATATTTCAATTCCTGTTTTATTGCCTATTCCAAATTCATTTAAGTAAGAATAAAATTTATCCACGCCCATACGTTCTGCAAGTGCCATAAACACACAGTTACAGGAATTTGCGAAGCCTTGAGTTAATTTTTGTGAACCATGACCAATAGATTTCCAGCATTTAATTTTTTGACCTGCAACAATTCTACTCCCGCCACAATAAAAGCAATCATTTTCGCTCGTAACATTACATTCAAGCGCGGAGGCAGTGGTTAAAATTTTAAAAGTAGAGCCCGGTTCATAAACATCAACAACGCACTTATTTTTCATAATGTTCATAAGTGAAGAAACATCATCTCTAGGTACTTCATTTAAGTCAAAACTTGGTTTATTGCTCATTGCAACAATTTCCCCAGTTTTTGCCTTCATAATTATTCCTGTAACACCTTTTGCTTTATGCTCCTCATATGCTTTTTGCATTACTTGTTCTAAAATAATTTGTATATTGGCATCTATTGACAATATTATGTCATCTCCGGGTGTGCTTTTTACATATGTTCTAAGAGTGTTGCCAATTTCTTTTCCTTGTAGGTCGCTTTGAACCATATAGTATCCATCTTGTCCAGAAAGTATATCATTAAAGTAGGACTCAAGACCTGCTTGCCCAACATTGTCAATTGAAGTAAAACCTAAAACTTGTGTTAATAAATTGCCGTATGGATAGTATCTTGTTACGTTTTCTGATAAAAACACTCCTTTTACATTGCTATCGAGAATTTCCTCTGCTAAGTCTTGGTCTATTTTAAGTTTTATTAATACTTCGCTTACACCTGAATTTGATATTTTTTCAAAAACAGTTTTATAACTCATATTTAATTTTTTTGCTAAAAATAAAGCGACTGAATTTAAGTTTTTGATTTCCTTGTATCTAGTGTAAACGTTGTATGTAGTATAGGAAACAGCCAAGGATGCACCATTTGAGTCGTAGATTTTTCCGCGTTCGGCGGTAATAGGTAAATCCCTTGTCCACTGGCTTTCCGCTTTGTTTTGCAAAGTTGATGCGTTTACTACTTGAATATAAAATAGCCTTGAAATCAATAGTAAAAAAATAAAGGATATCACGCAAATACATGCGAATATCCTCTTTCGTAACGAATATAAATTATACTCGGTTTTCAATATTATTTTCCTCCAAAAAGTCTTGAAATCCAATTACAAAAAGCGTCAAACCAGTTTGATTTTTCAACATATTCATTAGGCTCAGTAATTGTTTCTGGAGTTGTTTCAATTGTTGTGGTAATCATTTCCTTTAAAACAGAACTATCTTCAGGGTCTTTTGAAGCATCATCGTATTTTTTAATTTTTAAAATTATGCTTTCAATATTAGCATCAACCTCTTTAGTTTTTGAAACTGTTTCATACACGCTCGCATTTGTACGAGAAATATTAACAGCGTTACTAATTACCCAACCACCAAATAAAGCAACTAATATACAATATACACCTGCAACAAGTTTTATTCTAAATGAGTAATTTTTTTTGGGTGTTGGATTGATTTTTTTGAGTTCTTTATTAATTATTTTTTCATCAACTTTTATCTCTTGTGACTCTTCAATAAGTTTATCAAAATTAATGTTTGATTCTTGTTTTTGTTCTGTTTGTGCGGAAACTTTTTCCTCTACTTTATTTTCTTGCGACTGCATTTTTTCTGCTTCAATCGCTTCACCAACGGTTAAATTTTTGTTAAAAGATTGTAAATATTTAGAGCTTGGCAAATTTTCAACTTCAATATTTGTATGAGGCTGTAAAATTGGTTTACTAACTTCATTTGAAAAAAGTCTTTTTTGTGCTTCAGTCATATTTTTTGTTTCTGAAGCATTTAAAGTACTTACTGTTGTTCGTGCCGCTGAATCTATTTTTTCAAAACTATAATTTTTTGACCTATCTTCAAACATAATTTTCTCCTTTGTTGATATCTAATTATATCATATTAACATATTAATTTTGACATTACAATGTAAATAAATAAAAACTTGATAATGTGATATTTTGAATAATTAACAATTAATTTCAAGATAATTTGTAATATCAAAAGTAAGCAATTTCAATTAACGTCAAATTCTTTCAATTATTCTGAGTTTAGCACAAGTTGACCTTGGGTTTTCCTTTTGTTCTTCAATGCTTGCCACAATCGGCTTTTTATTGACAAGTTTGCAAATGGCTTTATGTCCGCATATGCAAATTGGAGTTTTTGGAGGACAAATGCAGTCGGTACAAAGTTCTCTAAAAGCATATTTTACAATTCTATCTTCTAAAGAGTGGAATGTAAGAATTGCCATTCTACCGCCTTTTTTTAGATTTTTACCAAGAAGCAAAATAGTTTCGTATAAATTGTTAAGTTCGCCATTAACTTCAATTCTTATTGCTTGGAAAACTTTTTTATCGGCTCCGCCACGTTTAAATACAATTTTTGCTGGAAGGGAATTTTCAATAATTTTTGAAAGTTCTAAAGTCGTTTTAATAGGTGAAATTTCTCTAGCCTTTATTATGTTTTTGGCAATTTGTTTTGCAAACTCCTCTTCTCCATATTCAAAAAAGATTTTACACAATTGTTCAAATGAGTATTCATTTACAACGTTGTATGCTTTAAAACTTTGACTTTTATCCATACGCATATCTAAAGGTCCGTCAAATCTAAAACTAAAGCCACGCTCTGCTGTATCTAATTGATAAGAACTAACACCTAAATCAATTAAAACTCCATCAAGTTTGTTGTATAAATCTAAATAATCTATAACATCCAAAACTTGTTTAAAGTCGGTATGAAAAGACTTAAAGTTTGGGTATTTTGATTGCAAGCGTCTGGTTGTGTATTCAATGGCATCAGTATCCTTATCAAGCCCGATTAACATTCCATTACTACTCAATTTTTCCAGTATTTTTTCGCTATGTCCGCCACCGCCAAGAGTGCAATCAATATAAATGCCATCGGGATTAATATTTAACCCCGAAAGCACTTCATTTAACATAACCGGTTTGTGTTCAAATTTTATTTCCATTTATCCTATGTTATCCATTAATAAAACTTTTCCAATCTATTTTTCCATCAGTTCCATATTTTGTTTTGATTATTTCTGCTGTTGTGCCATTTTGTTCTGCAATATATTCTACAAGAGAATCATATGCTGGTTTAAAAACACCATTTTCTTTTTCACCATTTTCTTGAACTGTTTCAAGAAATTTAAGCATATTCGCTTTATCTTCCTCAGTCATTTCTGTCACTTTGGCGATTTTGCCATCAAGAGCAGGAACAACATCCAAGGCAACATCAATTATATCTTTAATATCTTGGCTTTGAGAAGATAAATCAAGAATTTCTGTAATTTGTGAGATTGATTTTCCAGTAATACTATTTACTTGTTCTATAACTATGTTTGCAAGTTTATTATTTAACGCATTATATGCAGGGCGTGTAAGTATAAAGCTATTTAATGCGTCAAGCAAGTTGCCAAGTGTTGTAGAATCAATATCTTGCAATTCTTTTCCTTCTGGGATTGCTTTGTATGCCTGAACAGCACATTCAATTATCTCTTTGATATAATTATATTTATCACCAATATTTGCAACAGCAGAGTCTGTGCCTTTGTAAATTACAATTTCTGAGGCAAGGTTTGTGCCAACAAAATCGGCAATTTGTTCATTTACTTTGTTTACTATATAAATCATAACAGTGTTATAAGTTTCTTTAAATATACCATCTGCAATTTCAGAATTAAGTCTTAAAGCATTTATTAAAACAAATAATTGGTTTGTATCAATATCTTTGAATGACGCACTCTTTACTGCTTTAACAGTGTCTAAAGCACTATTTAAAATTTCAATAATGTTTTGGCTATAATTTAATACGTCCTTATAACTTGTAAATGTTGTTATTTTGTCGTTTCCCACATTTGCAAATGATTTTATGTTTTCATTTATCATATTTGCTGTTTTTAGCAACAATGCATTATAAGATTCCTTAAACACACCATCATTTTTAGCATTTATTTCAAGTTTTGAAAGTAAATAATTTAATTTTAACTTGTCTATATTATCTAAATCATCTTCTGTAAAATCAATTTCAGTAGCAGCAGCGATTACATCTGTAATTTGTTGTGGTTCATTTTCTTTTAAAATTAAAGTCTTATCAAAATCAGTAATTTTAGCACCTAAATCCTCACCTACAAATTCCTTAATTTTTGCATTTATTGTGTTGATTATAGTAATCGCAACAGGTTTTACTAAACTTATTTCAAATAAAGGTTTCACACCTTGTACGTTTATAGCATTTAAATAATCGTATGCTTTATTGAAATCTCCACCATTCATAACATATGAAATTAGCCCAACTGGGTTTCCGTTTTCATCAATTACTTCAATTTCATTTAAAGTATCAATTGTAGTTTTTAAAGAAGTAAGTTCAGTTTTCCAACTAAATTCTTGATTTGTTGTGTTAGAAAAGTCCAAAACTTCATTTAGTTTGCTTTTGTTTAAAGCTGTTACAATATCTGTGTAAGCGCCAGTGTTTGTTCCGTTTGATGAGAATAATTTTGAAGTTTTTACTACATCCAATGCACTACCCAAGTTTTCTAAATTGCTATTTAGTAAGGTGTCCATTAAATCTTCTTTTAAATCTTTAATTTTGATGTCTTTTGCGTACGCAACAAATTTATTGACTAAATCTAAAATTTGTGTTCTATATGTTTCTGACATTATATTGTTGGTATTTAATGCGGAAATTTTTATTTCTTCACCGTCTACCATTTCATTTATTGCAGATTCAATAACATCATGTGCAGTGTCCAAACCAAATATTATTGTGTTTTGTAAAATTGAGCATGAAAGAATAGGTTTTAATATTCTTGTACTTAAAGTTTCATTATTAATATTAATTGTGTTTAATTGAGTAATTATTGAATCAATTGTAGTGTCTTTATTTTCATCGTTGTAATTTTTTAGATAGGTTATTAATTCAGAATTTTTTAGTTCTACCGCACTTTTTGCAATTAATGAAAATTGGTCTTTAATGTTTGAACCTTTTGAAAGTTCATTAAAACTTAAATATTTAGAATATTCTTTTGAATTGCTCATTGCATCGCAAATATTAATAAACAATTTTGAATCTTTTATTATAGACATATTTACAACTGTGTCTAACTCATCACCTATCAAGTTTAATATTTTGTCTACATCATAATCAAATGCTTTGTAAAAATCATTTTTTACCGCATCCAAATCAACGTTATCTTTTATTTCTTGATACAATTTCAAGCCACCAGACAAAACTTTTGTAATTTCTGTTGATGTAATATGGATGTCTTTTGAACCATCTATTACAGGGAGAGCGACTTTTTCATCATTTACAAATTCAATATTGTCGTTCATATAATCTTGTAAATAAGATGAACCATAATTTGTTGCTTCAATAACCATTTTTTGGAGCAAATTAGAACTTGATATTTTTCCCGAAAGATCTTTTAAAACCTTTTCAGAATTGTTTAATAATATATTTGATACATCATCAATTACAACAGGATTTTGTTTAACAGCTTTAATTAACCCGCTTTTTGCTGATACTTCTAAAACGCCTAAAAGAGCTTTTGCATCATCTTTTAAATTGTACTTGTTTGCACAATAGTTGTTTACTGCAGTTTGTAAATGCAAGTAAATTGGTTGCAAACTTTCATCTTTGTTATTTTCAACCAGACTATCTGCAATTGCTTTTAAACCGTCATTCCCAATTGCCTTGACCAAGTTTGATTCAAACAAATGGTCACATAATGTATATAATTTATTAAAGTCATAATTATTAGGATTTTCAATAATGTCATTTACAATTGCATTTAAATCGGATGTTCCTAGCCTTTTAGATGCTCCAGATGTAAAATCAACAAACTCATCATAAACACCAACTAGTGTCCTAATTTCATCACCCAATTTAATTGTGTAACCATTAATACTACATCTAGCAACAAGGTTAAGTGTCTTTTCAGACATATTTCCAACCTTTCCTATTTTTGCTATTATTGAATTATCTAATGCTTTGGCATAGTCGTAAAATTGTTCTGGCAAATAATCTTTTATTAATTCTTTTGAAGGTTTTAATTCTATTGAAACAGTTTCTTCACCTGCTAAGAATTCAGTTTTGTTATTATCGTTGTCAAAAGTTTCAGCACTAACTTCGTCCACTCCTGTTATGTCAGTTACAATATTTACTAAGCCTGTTAAAGGCAAGAAAATAACAATTGCTAGTAGAAATCCATGAACCAAGCCAACAAGACCACCAAGAAGCCTATGTTTTTCCTTTTTAACAGTTTTTTTAGTCATTTGAGGAACATCGTTTACTATTTCTACTTTTTCTACAACTTTTTTATCGTCCTTTCCAAAGATTAATCTATAAACAATACTTCCGATAATTTTAAATATTAAACCTAAAACAAAAATTAATAATATACACACAACAATGCTAACTAGCATTACTGGAATGCTCTTAATTAAATTTTGTGCTACTTCGCTTGATGCAATTGAATTTCCCAAAGCGGGAGTTACAGCATCGGAAATAATTTTTTCTAAGGATTTTCCCTTGATGTTCATATTCAAAACCCAATAAGAGATAGGACCTGTTAAAAACAATATTACAACCATAGCTATAATAAAAGTACATAAACTACTCGTTGCTTTTTTTAAGCCTTTTAGACCAAACAAAAATCCAAAAACTAAAAAAGCTAAGAATAAAATATTTAGAAATAAAGTAATTAATTCTGGTTTCATTTTTTTAATCCTTTTTAATATATTTGAACTAATTTATTATTTAATTTGTCACAACTAGTTAAAAAGTATTCTACACCATTCTTTGTTGTGTTTAGTATGCTTCGGCTATTTTTACCATGCAAATGCCCATAAATTACTTTTTTAACGTTGTATTTTTCAAATAGCCTTGTAAACTCGCTATCCTCAAAATTAGAATTAAAAGGTGGATAATGAATCATTGCAATAATTATGTCATTATCATCTGTTTTAAGTTTTTTTGCAAACTCCAAAGATAGTTCTAATCTTAAAATTTCCCTTTTATACAATTTTTCATCTTCCTCAGTTTCCTGTTTGTTTTTTTCTGGAACAGTCCAACCTCTTGTGCCTGCAATTATATATTTATCAATTTTTATGGCATCATTTTGAAGCGGATAAATTGAATCGGGAAGCATTTTCCTTAAAGAAGATATGCTTTTCCACCAATAATCGTGATTTCCTCTTATGATTATTTTTTTACCTTTTAAACTCTGTAAATACTTTAAATCATTTGTTGCTTCGTCTAGTTTTAACGCCCAAGATAAATCTCCAGCCATTAAAACGTAATCTTCATCTGTAACGCGTGCGTTCCAATCTTTTTTTATTTCATCAAGATAGTTTTCCCAAGTGGCTCCAAATATGTCCATTGGTTTCGCTCCACTTAAACATAAATGTAAATCTGAAATCGCAAATATATTCATATTTTTCCTTTAATTAAATTGTTTTTAAAACTTCTTGAACTTCACGCATATCAACACTACCTGCATAGTTTGTTTTAAAATGTTTCATTACATTAGGGATTGATTTATCATCAAGTGATAATATAATGTTTTTAATTTCTTCTTTACTCAAAGTTTTTGGTAAAAAACTTTTACAAAACTCAATTTGTTTTTCAATAGTTTCAACTTCTTGAATATTGTTTACTTTTTTATAATTATCGGCAGATTCAGCTAATTCCTTAATTAATTTTTGAATTAAGTTTGCTATATCAGCATCTGTTAATTGTTCGCCTTTTGCACGTTTTTCTACTTCTAAAAGTTTTGCTTTACTTTTAATTATACTTATAATGTCTTTAACTATAGTGTTTTTATCTTTGAATGCTTGCACATTTGCTTTATTTATTTCTTCTAAAATCATACTCTACTCCTTATATTATTTTTAGAATATCACTTTTTTAAAAAAAACGCAAGGCATATTAGGCATCTTACGCTTTATTATTTTATTAAAACCTTTGTTTATTTTTAGTTTGTTTTAATGACCATAAAAAAATGAAAAAGAACTTTGCATTTTCTACAAAATTCATATTTTTTTAATTTATTTTATTTAACCTTAAAACTTTATTTTTCTTTATCAAAATTCGTTTCAGTGATTTCAAAATCAGAAATACAAGGTTTTATATCACTTAAAACTTGTTTAAAGTCAATTTTTTTGGATAAAAACGTATCATAATATTCACTATAAATTTTATATCCATTATTTTCATAAAAAACATAGGCATTTTTATCTGTTGGATAATATTTCCCTTCAACCACATCAATTTTATACATATATGCAAAATATTCTAATACTTTTAGTAAGGCGGTTGCATAGCCTTGCTTTTTATAATTGTCATTTGTTACAACATTATAAAGCCAAATTTCGCGTTCAGGACTGTAAATTGTTTTAAATGTCAAATTTGCAACTTCTATATTTGTATCGTTATACGCTTTAATTTTATAATAATTATCAATTTTATCATAAAAGATTTTTACATTATATTCTTTTCTTTTTAAATTATCTTTTACTAAACTAAATTTCATTTCTTCCTCCATTATTTAATTTATTTAATGCTCTTTGCAATTCTTTACTAAATGGTATTTCAATTGTAATATTCTTTTTTGTTGTTGGCTGAATAAATTCAATTTTATATGCGTGCAACAATTGTCCTTTACACTTAAATTGCTTATCTTTAAATCCGTAAACTTCATCACCTATAATAGGATGATTTATATATTTACAATGAACTCTTATTTGATGAGTTCTTCCTGTTTGTAATTTAAATTCAACAAGTGTATAATTTCCAAATCTCTGTAAAACTTTATAATGAGTTTCAGCAATTTTACCCTCACCTAAGGGATATGTAGCCATTAGTTTCCTATCATTTTTACTACGACCATATCCGGTTTTTATTATACCTTCATCGTTTTTAAAATTTCCACTACACAGCGCTACATAGTATCTATGGCAAGTTTTGGTTTCAATTTGTTTTGCTAAGTTAATATGTGCATTATCGTTTTTTGCAACTATTAATAATCCAGAAGTGTCCTTGTCTAATCTATGTACAATTCCCGGCCTTATAACTCCATTGATGCCACTTAAGTTTTTTAAGTGGAACAATAAAGCATTAACAAGAGTGCCATTTTCATTTCCGTTTGCAGGATGAACTACTATGCCCTTTGGTTTATTAATAACCGCTAAATCATCATCTTCATATACAATATCAATATCAATATTTTCTGGGGTTATGTCTAATTTTTTAGGCTCTGGAACTTCCACAATAATCATTTGTCTATCTTTTACCTTTTCACCCGCTTTGACAAACTTGTTATTTACAGTCACCATTTTTTCATCTATAAGTTTTTTTATATGTGAACGAGATAATTCTGGAAACTTTTGTGATAATAAAAAGTCAAGCCTTTTCCCTTCATCTGTTTTTAAAACTTCAAATTTATTCTCCATTTTTTGTTCTCTGTTTTTTAGTTTTTTCAACTTTTTTAACGGATTTATCAGTGTTAATTTCCACATTTTCTTCGTTTTTATTTAACTCATACTTCTCAACAATTTTATGAGCATTTGCATCAACCTTAGATGTTTCAGCCCTTTCCATTTTTGGGATTATGAAAACAAAATAAATACATAGTAAAATCACACCAAAAGTAATTGCTATGTCGGCTATATTAAAAATAGGAAAATTAATAAAATCCAATTTAATAAAATCTCTTACATAACCAAACTTAATTCTATCAAATAAATTACAAACGGCTCCACTTAATAATAGCCCCATTGAAATAGCATAAAAGTAATTTTTCTTCTTTAACATAAAATTAAAGATTATAATTCCAATAATAAAAACAATAGTAATT
This sequence comes from uncultured Clostridia bacterium, assembly GCA_937895935.1. Lineage (GTDB taxonomy): Bacteria > Bacillota > Clostridia > Christensenellales > UBA1242 > HGM11367. The sequence goes on along the minus strand of CALBKX010000039.1, from coordinate 8,296 downwards.
ACAACAAGAAACAAGGTATTTCCAGGGAAAATACTCCAAGCGCCACCAGTGTTATGTGTTGAGAATATACTAAAAACACCTTTAATTCCTTGAAAATTTTTACCGTCAAGTAAATCTTTTAAAATTAAGTCCCAAAATGCTATAATAATGCCTACTAAAGTCATTACTGTACCATATCGGTTTTTAAATAAAAAGTCATTTATTTTGCTTGTAACACTTTTAAAAAACTTCCCTATTTTAGAAAACATCATTCCTCCAAATTATTGAATAATAAAAATCGCTTCATCTACTTTTTGCATAGTTTTATCAAGAGCGTATACAGCACCAGTTAAAAAATCTAAGGAACGCGTTAAATCAGTTTCTGATAATGCGAGCATATTTACTATAACTTTTTCATCCCTTTTTAGTTTATCAACAATCTTTTGTACTTCTACTTGATTTTGAACTTTAATTATATCCAACGTACTAGCCGATGTTTCAATTTGTTCGGTTTTGTTTTCTTCTACGTTTTCCTCTAACTCTTGGCCTGCAATCTTTTCTTTGTTCTCAACAATATTTTCTTCATTTTTTAAATCAAATGACGCAAAATTAGGGGTTAATTTTTCTTTCTTTTCTTTTACTTTAACTTTTTTCTCTTTTTTTGGCGTCTTTTCTTCCTCTTCTTCGAAGCCAAGACCTTTTAAAATTTTACTAAAAAAACTCATATTTCACCTAAACTATGTATAGTTTAATATTTTTTTTGTATTATGTCAATTGTTATTAAATTATTAGGTGTAATCATAAAAATTTCATGTAATTAATCAAAAACCTTGTAATTTATTTAAAAATAATTAAAAATGGCAAAATTTCTGTTTTTTATGTAAAAATTTTTCATAATAAAACAGTGATTTTGCCATTAAATTAATCTAATTATATAAGCTAATTAATCGTTATTATAAATAATTCTTCGACAATGCTCACATTCCAAAACACCTTTTGTTTTTAAAGTAGAAAGGTTGGCATATGGCAACTCCATTCTACATCCTCCGCAGGCTTTATCAACGCAAGGAACAAGGACTGGGAAAATATTATCTTGTCTACGTTGTTTATATTTTGCCAAAATAACAGGGTCAATTCCAGCCTCAAGTTTTTTGATTTCTTTGGTTTTTTCTGCAATTGCCGGCTCTAATTTTTTACTTTCCTCATCAAATAATTCTTTGTGTTTCGTGTATTTGTCGCGTGCTAAATTGTAACGTTTACGTGTTTGGTCAAAATCAACCAAAACTGCATTTACTTTTTCTGCTTCTTGCAGCAATTTTTTTTCTAAAATAGAAAGATTGTTGACAATATTTGATGCAATTTCCTCAATAGTATCCAAGTCAGAAATAGAAGCAGTTTCAAGTTTTCTACCAATTACAACATTAGCCGATTTAATATTATCTTCATATGTTTTTTTCAAATTTTGGTAAATAGATAAAAGTTCGCCCGCTTGTTTTTCTAATGAATTACTACGATTTTGAGCATCTTTCACTACGCTTATCATTTGTGTATAAGCTTTTTTGTTTTCATTATTGTTAAGTTCTCTTTCTAACCTAATTAATTCGGCGTCTTTTTTTTGATAATTTAAAATTGTTTTTAAATCCATTTATCTCTCCTTTATTCTTCCATAAAACCTTGCAACTTTTTACTTCTTGTTGGGTTGCGAAGTTTACGTAGTGCTTTTGCTTCAATTTGACGTATACGTTCTCTTGTTACATTAAACTCCTTTCCAACTTCTTCTAATGTTCTTGGGTGAGAATCATCTAATCCATATCTTAACCTTATAACTTTTTGTTCACGAGGAGTTAAAGTGTCAATAACAGCGATGAGTTGTTCTCTTAATAAGTTTTGAGCAGCCACTTCGGAAGGAGATTTAATTGTGTCATCTTCTATAAAGTCCGCTATTTTAGAATCTTCCTCTTCACCAACTGGATTTTCTAGACTTATTGGGTCTTGTGCAATTTTTTGTATTTCTGCTACTTTTTCTTCTGTAATTTCCATTGCTTCAGCAATTTCTGCAGACGTTGGGTCACGACCTAAGTCTTGCAAAAGTTGACGTTTTACCCTTGTTAATTTATGGATTGTTTCAACCATATGAACAGGAATTCTGATAACTCTTGCTTGGTCTGCCATTGCCCTTGTTATAGATTGACGAATCCACCAAGTAGCATATGTTGAAAACCTAAATCCTTTATTTGGGTCAAACTTTTCTACTGCTTTAATTAAACCAATGTTTCCTTCTTGGATTAAATCCAAAAATGCCATATTTGTTCTACCAGAATATCTTTTTGCGATACTTACAACCAGTCTTAAATTTGATTCAGATAATTTTGATTTAGCATACTCATCGCCAGCAAGAGCTTTGCGAGATAATTCAATTTCATCATCAGCAGATAAAAGTGGCACTTTACCAATTTCTTTTAAATAGATTTTAACTGGGTCATCTACACTTGCACTTGCAACAAGGTCAGAAAAATCTTCCTTTGAAATATCAGTTGGTGCAGACTTAATAACTCTAATACCGTTATCTTCCATTTGTTTTATAACAGCATTAATCTCGTCAGCAGTTGCTTCATATTTCAAGAGTTTATAATATATATCTTCTTCGTTTATAGAGCCTTTTTTTGTTGCAATTTCCATTAATTTTTTACATTCTTGCTCCAATTTCTTATCCACTAATCTATATCCTCCATATTTTTACTCTTAAGTTTTTTCGTTATATTGCTAATTTCCAGCAAAATTTTCTTTCGATTATCTGAATCTTTTTCCTTTAAAAATTGTTCATTAAGCATAGCTTGTTTAGTTTTTAATTCTTTTTCGACAATGTTCCATAAACATTCTTCATAATATTTTTTATTATTACCATTATTTTCAAAATTATAGTTAACAATATCCACCAAATTTGGTTCACTGTCAAAATCAAATTCGTCATATAAAGAACTCACCTTAAATGATTTATCTTGACTATGCTTTAACATAATTAAATCATAAAGTTTTATATACGTATCATTTTTTAAATATTTTTTTAAATTGAAATTATAATCAACATATTCTTTTTTATAAAGCATAGAAGACAAAATAAACTTTATCGCTCTGTTTGTTCCATTTTCTTGAGTTGAAATTTCTTCTGCAGTTGAATCTATAGTTTTATTAGATACAACATTTCTTTTAAATAAATCTTGTTGTAAAATATCAATTGGAACACCACTTTTATTTTTTATATGTCTTAAATAAATTTGTTTTTCACTATTACTATCTAGTTTTTCAAGTAGTTTTAAAGCACTTCTGACAAATTTAGCCTTTTCATCAGACTTTTCAAAGTTGACATTTCTTGCCAAAAAGTCGATTTGAAAATCAATGTAATCGACAGCGCTATCAATTAATTGTTGCATTTTATCTTTGCTATTATCTTTTATAAACTCATCTGGGTCATTACCATTTGGAAGTTTAACAACTCGGACGGTAAAACCTTCTTGAGCCAATACATCCACGACCTTGTTTGCAGCATTAAGACCAGCACTATCACCATCTAAACATAATGTGATGTTTGTTGAAATCAATTTTAATTGTTTCGCGTGTTTTTGTGTAAAAGCAGTGCCTAAACATGCAACAGTATTTTTAAACCCCGCCTTATGCATAGCAATAACATCCATTTGTCCTTCAACAATTATGATTTTATCAACAGGTTGTTTCGCCTTTAATGCTCTAACTAAATTTAAACCAAATATTGTGTTACTTTTGTCAAAAACAATTGTTTGGCTTGTGTTGCGATATTTGGCTTTCGATTTATCATCTGTTAAGATTCTTGCAGAAAAACCTATACATTCGTTATAAACATTAAACAACGGAAACATTAATCTATGCGCAAATACATCATAATATCCTCTGTCACCTTTTTCAACAAGTCCAGCCATTGCCATTTGTTCAAATGTATAGCCTTTGTTCTTTAAATAATTTGGCATTTCATTATAATCAATAGAGTAACCTATTCCAAAATCGTCTAATTCTCGTTTTGTGAGTAAGCGTTTTTTTATGTATTCTTGAGCAAGCCGTGCTTCTGGTTTATATAAATTCTCTATGTAATGGTTTTTTGCAACATTTAGGATTTCAAGCACAATGTCCTTGTCTTTTTTTCTTTTTTCAATCCCGTTGGAGTCAGTTGTGGAAAAATTAGGAACTTCCATACCAACAGATTTTGCAAGAAGTTCCACTGCTTGCATAAAATCACAAGACTCAATTTTTTGAACAAATTTTATAACATCGCCATGTTCCTTGCACCCGTAACAATGGTAAGTTTGCTCATAGTCATATATGCACATAGAAGGAGTTTTTTCCATATGAAAAGGACAGCACGTCCAATAAGACCTGCCCTTTTGTACTAAATGACAATATTTAGACATAACTGAAACAATATCACATCTATTTTTTAACTCTTCCAACCAACTTTTAAAATCTTGAGCCAAACTAACTATCCTCTATTCAAATCTTACATATAGTATAATTCGCCACAAATTTAAAAATTCCTTTATTTTTGTTAAAAGATTTTTATTTAACGTGGGTTTTTGCTTGTAATTTATGCGAGCAAAAACACAAAGTGCAAATCGTAAGTACATCATTTACACAAAAAACCTCTCCGTCAGTCAATTCTTGACTGCCACCTCCCCTTGGCAGGGGAGGAAAAATATCTTTACCAAATAAATACGCTAAAAATTTAAAAAACCTCTCCGTCAGTTTTCAACTGCCACCTCTCCTTGGTAGGAGAGGAAAGCACAAAGTCATACTTTTACAAATCAAAAAGAGCAAAATAAAAATCACCCGCAAAGATATACTCCGCCAAGTGGATTTTTTCCCTAAAGGTGTTTTGGTTTGAATTTACGGGTTATGCGGGCTTTTTAGACCGCATCCATAAGTAAATTCAATCTTCGAAGTTTCCGCTCCGCCAAGTGGCTCCCCCCCTTGGAAGGTAAATTTATTCGATGAGCGGGTTATGACGCTTTGAGGCGTCATCCGTAAGCGAAGCGAATAATTTACCTTCCGTTTAATACATATACTTCCTATACCCGCTACCGCCTGCTCTTTTCTTTTTAACTATTAAAACAATTATGGTAACTACACCTGCAAGTCCTACACCGCCTAAAGTTAACCATAGCCATAAAAGGTTATGTGAGTTTACTTTTGCATTCTTTGTAAAGACTGCACATAAAACGATCTCTCCACTGTCATCTGCTTGACTAGAAAGTTTAAATGAAGCTCCAAACTCATCACCCATAACTCCAGATAGGCGTGTACCGCTTTCATAGTACCAACCATCAAAATTATAATCTGTCATTAAACCTGATAATGATATCGTATGGTCCCCATATCGTTTTTTAGTGTAAAAACAACCATCCTTAAATTCAATTGTAGAGTCAGAATCATCAATTTTTACATTTGCTATTTTTGATGTAATTTCTTCTTCGTCATCATATTTGAATTTTATTACAATATCCTTAACGTTACGAGTAAACACAACATTTATTGAAAATATTTTTTCTTCAGCATACTCGTCAATTTCAAACCATATTTTCTCTTTTTCGCTCGAGGTTGTATCATTTGAACTACTCATATTATTTGAAGATTTAAATAAAATGCAGTTTTCATTAAATACCCAAGTTAATTTATTTTTGGATGTAAAGTTTGGCGTATATTTATCCTTATCAAAAGCTTTTTCAGTGGTGTCATTTGAATCAGTACTACTTGAATTATCAGTGTGTTCGGATGTTTCGGTTGTGTAATTCAAAAACCAATCTGCTTCTTTTGAATAATCTGAGTCAACTTCACAAGTTTCATACGAGTATCGTGAACCATATTTCATTGTTATTACTTCACCATTTTTTAGCGCCTTTGCACCGTCAGTTGATTTTATTTTGCCCGGTGTAAAAGGTTTATTGTTAATGGTTAATTCATAAACGTTAATTTTTAATTTGAATTCTTTTTGTTTGAGTTCAACCGCATAAGTGCCAGAATTGATTGCTTTAAAATTACTAATGGTGAATGTTGTACTTCCATTTTCTTCAATTTTATGAGTAATCTCATAACCTTCATCTGCACCATTCTCTATATGATAAATTCTTGTGCCGTTTAAATATAGCCCCACTATTTCAAAAAACTTATTAAAGTTTTTTACTTCAGTAACATTTGTTGTTAAAGTTATACTTTGTCCATAAAGAATTTCATTTGTTTTTTCTATATCAAATTTAGACTCAATAACATCTCCATCTGCATCAGTAGGCAAATTATCAATTCCAAGAGTTTTTACACTATCTTGAGAACTAAATGTGACTGAATAGGTTTGGAAATATTGTAAAAGAGGAGTTGTTTCATCTTTTGTTATCCAAATATTTTTAAAATCCCAAGTTTCAATAATATTCCAACAATCGGTTTCATTTTTGATTTTAGAAATTATTTCACTTTCAGTAATTACATTTAAACCTTCATAGTTTGATAAAATTTGTTCTTTTGTGTAATTGCCAACAAAAGCCTCATTTAAAGTTGACATAATTCCATAAATAGAGTCTTTTTCTAACGGACTATTCATGTTGCCTAAACAAAGCCCTACTAATATATTACTTTCACTGCCCTTTATATCAAAAGCGTTGTTGTTTGTTGCAACATTTATGACATTATTATAAATTGAAACTTGATTTGTTTCCGTTTTGCCAATTAAATATCCAAAATTTAAATATTTGTTCAATCTATCAAAAGCAACTTTTGTGTTGGAGTTTGAAAAGTCAACTATATTATTAGATATTTTATAACTAGAAACACAATATCCAACTAACCCGCCAATGTTAAAATTTACGGATTCTGATTCCCCTATACCAATGTTTAAAGAAGAATTTTTTACTAAATTGTTTTGCAATCTAGTGCCACTATCAATTTTTCCAACTAAAAAGCCTAAATTAAAATCAGATTTTAATTCCTTTTCTTTGTCTATTTCAGTGCTTTTTTTATTAGGTTCAGTATTACCATTAGTGTTAGTGCTTTTATCAGGTGTATTAAAAGAACAATTGTTTACATAAATTTGATTTATGTTTGAACTTGCAACTTGCCCAGCAAGCAAACCAATATTTAAAGTGGAAATTGACTGACTAGATTCCCCATTTAGCTTTATTTCTACATTTTCAATTTTAATGCCATACACTGTTGAATTTTCAATGACGTCAGCTAAAACACCATAAGAAGTTTTGTTTTCTAATATTACTTCGATTGGTTCGATTACATTACTATCTTTGTCAGGCTCAACAACAAATGTTAAGTTATAAATGGTGGCACCAGATAATTTTTTAAACATCGGTACACCCGCTTTAATTATTATTTTTGAACCGTTTCCGTTTAAAGTGCCTGAAAAGGTGTCTAAAGGTAAACTACTACTTTCTAATGTATAATCATTTTTTGTTAAAGAGTATTTGCCGTCCGCGTTAGCGATTTCATTAAGTTTTGTGATTTTAATTAAAGCATTACTTTGTGAATTATCTGTTGGTTCTTCAGATGCATCTTCAACTGCGAAAACAACATTATTGTTTAAAAAAAGATTTGCATTAAAAATTGAAAAACAAAGAGTAAAAATAACAAAAATAAATAAAAGGTAATTTTTTAACTTTTTCAAATTTATGGCACCTCACATTTTTCATTTGTGCATAGTTTATGCAAATTTAATTAATTCTTGTATTATTTTAACACGAAAGATCTATTTATTCAAATTAATTTATTACTTTTTAAAAAATATATTAAGTTTTGAAAAATTTGTTTGCAATCGCCCCACCTCTTTAAAAACATTTATAGAAAATATTTCTATTAAATATTTGTTTTTAATTTTAATTATTGTGATTTAATAATAAAAAAGCCACCCTCAAAGTTTCCGCTTCGCCTAGTGGCTTATTTTCCCCTAAATGTAAATGCTTCGCTTTTAGCGAGTTTTACGTAGGTTTTTTGCTTGTAGTTATGTGAGCAAAAACCCAAAGTGCAAAGCGTAAGCAAATCATTTCCATATTTTAACCTCTCCGTCAGTCAAAAATTGACTGCCACCTCCCCTTGGCAAGGGAGGAAAAATAATTGCGTCTTTCTTTGCAGAAAACATTCCTAAAAGCCTACAAGGCAAAATAAGAAAAATTTATTACATAAAAAAACCACCTGCGAAGATATGCTTCGCCAAGTGGCTTATTTTCCCCTAGATGTAAATGCTTTGCTTGAACGATTTTACGTAGCATTTAACCGTATCTTGGTGGTTAAATGCGAA
>CALBKX010000038.1 GCA_937895935.1 uncultured Clostridia bacterium | reverse complement strand
AGCCACCAAATTGAGAGCATAACAAATGCTCTTTTTTTGTGCAAAGTACTTGATTAAAAGTCAAGGGAATGGGGTCCCTAAAAATGTAAAAGCGAAAGCGGACATTTTTGGGGAAAGAGAGCATAAACTTTGAAAGCGAAAATTTTTAGCGAAGCAAAAATTGAAGCGAAAAAAAGTTTAATGCGAACGCGATCAAGGGGTCTGGAGTTCGAACCTCCAGTGAGCCACCAAATTGAGAGCATAACAAATGCTCTTTTTTTGTGCAAAGTACTTGATTGGTCAAGAAATAAGGTTGTGTATATATGATTAATTGATATTGTGATGAGGTTTTTGAAGCATACGTATTAAATATGGAAAAGGCAAGAAAAGGAATAAAAATCTCTTGACATTTTGTAAATTAAAACTTATATTATAAAAGTAACAAATTTGCGGACATGGCGGAACTGGTAGACGCGCTAGACTTAGGATCTAGTTCGGAAGAGTGGGGGTTCAAGTCCTCTTGTCCGCACCATATTAAAAAAATCCGATTTTTAGAGTTCGGATTTTTTTATACAAAAAAAACAAATCCAAACATTTTTTTGATTTGAATTTGTTTTTGTATTAAAACCTTTTATTGTAATAAGTAGTAAAACTTTTGCTTTGGGTGAAATTTAACCCGTATAATAAAATTATTTTTATTTAAACTAATAGGTGAAATTTAACCCCTAGGAGTTTTTATGAACATAAGTCAAGCTGTGGCTTTAAGAATATTAGAATTGTTAAAAGAAAAAAATATTTCTCAGTATAAATTGGAACATAATGCTTGTATATCTCACGACACAATTAAAAGTATTATGAAGGGGAAAGCAAAAGGCGTAAATTTAAAAACAATTATTGCTATTGCCGATGGATTTAACATGAAAGTGTGTGAATTTTTAAACTCTCCATTGTTTGATTATGATAACGTTAATATGGATTAAAAGTTTGTTGTTTAATTAAACTTACAATTTATGAAGCGTATTTAGGCTCTTATAACACATAAAGTAACAGAAAAATTGCTGCTTTAAATATGGCTTTGTATAAAAATGGTAGAAATTGTATAAAATAGAAGTATGAAATTTAGCATAAAAAATTATGCAAAATATATAATTTATGGATTGGCAGTAGTTTGTCTTATTTTTTTATTTTTCTATAATTATATGCTTTTTCCCATCAAATACAAAAAAGAAATAAATCTTTATAGTGAAAATTATGGAGTTGATAATGTTTTGGTGGCAAGTATAATTTGTGTGGAAAGTTCTTTTATAAAGGAAGCAAAAAGTGGCAAGGGTGCAATAGGCTTAATGCAAATTATGCCATCTACGGCAAAATGGATATGCGAACAAAAAGGAGAGCAGTTTGATCAGCAAAAACTTTTTTCTCCTGATTACAATATCAACATTGGAACTTACTATTTAAAATATCTTATTAATAAATTTGGTGATGTTGACAATGCGATAATTGCTTACAATGCAGGTGAAGGTACAGTGTCTAATTGGCTTAAAAACGACCAATTAAGCCAAGATGGAAAAAAACTTGATAAAATACCTTATAGTGAAACTTCAACTTATCTTACGCGTGTTAAAAGGGCAATGAAGGTGTACGCAGAAAAATTGTAATTGCTATTTGATGTTTTTGTTTGGAATTTTTGTCTAATAAATGACAATATTATTTTCAAGCAAACTGGTGTTTTATATATAATACCGAGAGAAATTGGTTTTTGTGATTAAATAAACCAACTCATTGAAAGTGACGCGTATAAGATTCATAATATTTACTTTATGAATTATTGTGGCAGTTATAACGTCAAATATTTAAAAATATAATAAAAAAACAGGGCAAAACTGAAATTTCAAGTTTTGCCTTGTTTTTTTAAGATATATAATTATTTTTTAATATCTTTTTTCTTTTTAGAGTCTGCATATGCTTTTTCTTTAGCTAATCTATCTTTTTTTGCTTTTTCTAAAATGATTTTGTGTTGGATTGATAATAGATATTCAGCTGTGTTCATTTTCTCGATTTGTTTGTTTAAATTAGCAATTCTATTTTCTAAAGCTGTGTGCATTTTAGCATATTGTTTAAACTCACGTTCGCTTGATGCTGTGATTCCTTTAGCACGAGTAGTTCTGTTTGCTTTTAACTGTTCTTGATGTATTTCCTCAATATGCTGTTTTTGTTTTTCAAGTTCACTAATATTGTCTTTTAATTCTTTTACATTTGCATCTCTTGTTTTTTCTGCATCTTTTCTAATTACATCTCTATGAAGGGTTTTATCACGATCATATTCGTTAATTTTGCGTTTTTCCCATTTTTTAATTTTAACTTTTTTCATAACATATGCAATTAGTGCAACTATTAATGCAATTGCAAGAATAAGGGTTGGAATTAGGTACCAGATATAATCTAAATTAGTTGTTGAATTATTGTCGTTATCATCTGCATCTACATCAGTGTTACCAATAAATAGAGTAGTGCCATCATCAACCATATTAACTTTTGCTAAGTTGTAATCGTCTTTTTCAATTGCAGAATATGTGAAGTTATCAAAGTAAGCAATACCGCATGTGTCCATATCTAAACTTTCTATAGCAAATTTAACATTAATATCTACACTTGAAGTACAAGCAACGTAGATTGTATAAGTTTGCCAGTCTTCTGAAATAATGCCGTCTATTTTTTCGGATAAACCTGATAATGCAAATACTGCACCATAAGTTTTATCATAATCAAGACCTGATTGCAATTTTTTAGTTTTTATATCTATTGTAAATTTATGATAAGTGTCAGAGCTAAGTGATAAGCTATCCTTTGCAGTCATAGAGTAGGTTGCTTTATCAATAGTTTTTAACATCATTAAATAAGGAAGTGCACTGCTTAAGTTTGGAGATTTTTCAATGTTGTTTGCAGTATTGTCTGCATCAATTATTCCTCCAAAGCCATTTTTTAATCCAGAAGAGTTTGTAGTTGTGTTTTCTAAACTTTCTGTATATCTAAGAGGAGTATATATAATATTGTCATCTTTTTTAACAAGATTAAAGTTTCCTTGCTCAAAATCCAATACATTGCTTGTTATAGCAATTTCTTCATATTTATCTTGAGTCATTTTTGTGTCTTTAACAAGAATAACGTTATCAATATATGCAAGTCCTTGCACTAAATTATCATTTGTGCCTAAACTTAAAACTAAACTTAAAGTGCTTGAATATTCTTTAGTGTTAATATAGATTGAATAAGATTTCCAAGTATAAGTTGTTGAAAGATTTTCGTTTGCATAAAGTACGTTTCCGTCTTCATCAATAAGATAAACATTAAATAGTTTTGAGTCTAAATTAGTTTCTATAATTTTATAATCAAAAGACAATTTATAGTAAGACTCTTTATCCATACTGAATTTACTAGATGTTGCCGTTTGATAAGTTTTGTTATAATTTTGCATTACTAAAATGTTGTTTGTGTCTGTGCTTGTTGAGCCAAAGCCTTTTGGATTTCCAGGATTATCAACATTTCCTAAATCACTTTTATGTGCATCATAAATTGAATCGTTTGTGTTTATAACGCCAAAACATACATCTCTTTCATCATCTGTTGAATGTGTCCAGTTGGCAGGTGTTAGTGGATAGGTGAGTGTTTTGTTTGATTTTATTACATCATTAAATGATGAATTTGAAATTATATAATTTGATGGGTCGCTATCTAGAGCCATTTTTACTGAAGTTGAACCAGTTGAAGCATTTGTATAATTTTCATTTGAAATATCTTCAATTTTTATACTATCGAATACAACGACGCCTTTTGCTTTATTTTCTTTTGAACCTAGCCACAATTCAATATTGTAAGAAGTATTATATAAACTTCTTCCTTTTATATAAAAGGTGCAAGTAGTGTAGTTGTTTATAAGTTCATTAGTTGAGTTAGATGAAATTGTTATTGTTTGTGTTGCAGGTGTTATGCTTTCAATAACATTGCCACTAGAATTTTTTACATCGTTTTCTTTTACAATGATATATGCGTTACCTTCGAGGTCGGCAGTTTTAACATTAATTGTCAATTTAACAATATCATACATTGCAAGTTCAATATCTTTACTTTTAAAACCAAAATAAGATGAATTATCACCTTTTGTATAAAGAACTAATGCGTTTTTATTGTTTTTTGTGTAATTGTCTATTTTAGAATAATCGGTTCCAACATAAGTAATACCTCTTGCAAGGCTTTGTCCGCTTGTTGATAAATCAAGTATTTCAGCATAGGAATTATTTGACATTGGTGCAAGCGCAGTCCATTCATCCATTGGGGATGTACTGTCAAAACCAGAGTCAAAAGAAGTTAAGTATGAGCTTTTGTCCAACACAAGATTTTTCACATTTGTACCTGTTTCAATTTGATTTTCTGAAACTTGGACAAATTCGATGTTATCAAAGAAAACGGCTCCGCTTGAAGCATAGTTTGGTTTTGAACCTAACCACAATTCAAGTTTTACACTTTGTGTTTCAAAACCAGTAGTAATATAGAAAGTATAGGTTGTCCATTCGCTGGCGTTGTTGTAGTCAATGTTTTCAAATGAAAGGTCAACATCTTTTGATTGATCATCTTTAAGTCCTGAAACATAAATAGAAGCCCTTGCACCAGCGGTTACTTGTGTGTAAACTTTAATTTTATAAGTTGAGTAAGCACTTAAACCAAAACTTTTTGTGTTTGTGTAGTACTGAACCGCTGGAATATAAGAATCTTGGCTCGTTTTTGAGTTGAGCATAAGAACATAATCATCTTTTCGTTCAAGTATAGATGGTTTTTGATAATTTGATAAATTATATTCATCTTTAATATTGTCTAAATTTATAACACCGCTTGTGGTATTATTATTTGGCAAACCTTTTGTCCAGCCTGTTGGACTTTGTGCTAAATAACTTTTGTTTGAATCATACGAAAAGTCCAAGTTGGAACTTTTTGAAATGGAATCTGGTTGTTTACTAATATATGCGTAAACAGGAGTAGGAGTAAGCATTACTCCAAACATAGCAATAAAGCATAAAGTAAATGCCATTATTATTACATAGGTTATTTTATTTAATTTTTTATTTTTCTTTGACATAGTTCTCCCTCGCGTAAAATTTAACTTTTTAAGTATATACTATATTTAATATAAAATCAAATATTTTTCAAAACATAGCAAACAATAATTATATGAAAAAACAAAAAAATATTAAAGAATTTCTTTTGAAAAATCTATTTGCAGTTCTAGTTGGATTTGTTAATGGTTTTTTTGGTGGCGGAGGTGGACTTTTATGTGTACCCACTCTTGAAAAAGTATATAAACTTGAAACAAAAAATGCTCACGCAACCACTGTTGCCATTATGCTTCCACTAAGTATAGTAAGCTCAATTATTTATTTATTTCATAGCAATATTAACATTTGGTCTACTTTAACTGTTGCATTGGGCAGTGTTGTTGGTGGATTGTTTGGCGCATTTGCTTTAAAAAAGACAAATTCCAATTTTATCAGATGGCTTTTTATTGTTATTCTTTTTTCAGCTGGTGTTAGGATGGTGGTTTAATGTATTATGTTTTTTTGGCACTCTCAGGTATTATTTCAGGAATATTAGGTGGAATGGGAATGGGTGGAGGTACTCTGCTTATTCCATTATTGACTTTATTATTTAATTTTAATCAAAAAATAGCACAAGGAATTAATTTAATTGCTTTTTCCATAATGGCAATCATTGCTTTAATTGTCCACATTAAAAATAAACTGGTTGATGTAAAAGTCGCTTTAAAATTTGGAATTGTTGCTGTGCTATTTTCTTGCTTTGGTGCTTTTTTGGCAAATATGATTAAGGTTAAATATTTAAAAATTCTTTTTGGCGTTTTGCTAATCTTTGTTGCCATTTATCAAACGATTGAACAAATTAAAAATTTACAAAAATAAACTTTGAAAAAAATAGACACAAAATAAATGAAATGATATAATCATATATGTGGGAGGCGACATATGTCTGTTAGTAAAGATAAAAAAGAAAGAAACTTTTTTAATAAACTATGTTCTATTTTAATAGATATTTTTATTATACCAGTTTTTATTGTCGCATTTATTTGTGCTATTATTATGACAACCGCAAAAGCAAACAATAAAGTTCCTTCTATCCTTGGAAATTCAATAGTTGAAGTTTTAACTGATAGTATGCAGGTAGAAGGAGGCTATGCTGTTGGTGATGTTTTAATTATTGACCAATCGGTTGATTTAGATAGTTTAAAAGTTGGTGATTGTATTGCTTTTTACGCACCTAAACAAAGTAGATTCACAACTGACGGTACTGTAAACGGTGATTCTTTAATTATATTCCATAGAATTGTAAGAATTATTTATGCTCCAGCTTATAAAAATAACGAAAGTATATCGGATACACCTGTTAGACATTTTGTGTGTAGGGGTGACAAACTTGGCGTTATGACTAAGGATAATGGGAAATTAGTTCCAACTCAAGCATTATTAAATGGAGAAACTGAACCTGGTGGTGATTATGACGAATTTGGAAATATCACTCCAAATGGTGGCTATGTTGTTAAATTAAGAAATGAAATAGTTGCTACAGATGAAAATCAAGTACAAAGTAATCAATCAGATTTGCAATATGTAACAGATGATTTTGTTGTGGGGAAACTTAAAAAAACTGCAAGTCCTATCATTTCTGGCGCTGTGAAGTTTTGTAGTTCGGAAATGGGGATTGTTTTACTAGTTGTAATCCCATCAATGATTATGATAGGTTTAATTGTTGTAAATTTAATAGCGGAAGGTAAAGCGGCAATTAAGGAAAGAGAAGCGGACCAATTAATATTGGCAAAAAATATGAGTATGATGAACTCAATTTCTGGCGATTTGGACGGAACTCAACAAGAAACTGCTCTTAGTCAAAATGAAGTGAGTGAAATAAAAAATAATGAAAATATAGCAAACGAAAAATTGGATAATCCTACGTCTGAAAAAGATTCAAAAATTGCACCAAACAATAAAAAAATTCCAACTATTAAAAGTGAAGAGGTGTCAGATAAATCTACAGAGCAAGTAAAAAAAGATATACCAAAAAAAGTTCCAACAAAATCGGAAGTTCCTCAAAAAGAAATTAAGTCAACTAAAAAACCTGAAACAACAAAAACAGCAAACACAGATAAGAAAACTGCCCCTAAAACTCAAATTGATAAAAAGGTTGCCCCTTTAAAACCTCAAGAAAACAAGGAAGTAGGTGGCAAAAAAATGCCTGAAAAGAAGGCTCCTGAAAAGAAAGAATTAGACAAGAAAATAGAAAAAGACAAAAAGGTTCCTGAAAAAAAAGTTCCAGAAAAGAAAACCCCAGAGAAACAAACACCAGTTCTCAAAGAAAAAGCGGACACACCTAAAAAACCTGAAACACCTAAAAAACCTGACACTATCAAAGAACCTTCAAACATAAATAAAACAAAACCTAATATTGTTCCACCTAAAAAATAACAAAAAAAATTTTCAATTGCTAGATTTAAAAGGTTATAAAAGAATTTGGTTAATTGAAAGATTGTTTAGATATTTTTAAAACGCATATTTATTTTACAACGATGCTATTTAGTATGGATAAAAATTTACAGAGATGCTAAATTTGGTTTGTTAGTTGGAGATAAAAATAAGACAAAATTGGAAGTATGAAAAAACCAGTTTTGTCTTTTTTTGTTATGTTTTCATTTAAATAAACCAATACGGCAAATAACTAAAAGATTAAAAGTTAATGTCGTTTTTATAATTGTTAAAGAGTAAAATGTTTTGATTGATAAAAACAAAGAAGTATGTTATATTAAAAAGTAAATGGAAAAGATTGAATTAGAAATAATTTCAAATGGAATGAATGGAGAGGGCATTGCAAAAAAAGATGGCAAGGTCTATTTTGTTGAAGGGGCAATCTCAGGCGAAAATGTAATTGCAGAAATTATTAAAGAAAATAAAAATTTTTTAAATGCAAAAACAACAAATGTGCTAAATGAGAGTGAGTTTAGAGTTATACCTAAATGTGAATATTTTGGCAAGTGTGGTGGTTGTGATTTGCAACATATAAATTATGCAAAACAACTGCAAATTAAAACTGATAATGTAAAAAATTTATTCTTTAAACATAAAATTGAATGTGAAATTTTGGATTGTGTACCAAGTAATTGTTGTTTTAACTATAGAAATAAATTAACAATGTATTTTAATGGCAATTCTTTATGTTTTTTTAAAAAAAATAGTAGGCAATTAGTTGAAATTAATAATTGCTTGCTAGTTGACGATAATTTTAATAATTTAATAAATAAATTAAATCAATTTTTTAAAATAAATAGGGAATTTAATGTTTCTATTTTTAAAGGCGTGAGTATTAGGCAAATAAAGGAAATCTTTATATTAAATTTCATACTAAAAAAGAAAATAAATTTTAATAAATTAGAAAATTATTTAAAATTAAATAAAATAAATTATTCGCTTTATTATTGCATAAATAATGACACTATTTTGCCAACTTTTCCAACATATTTTGTCGGTGGAATAAATAATGTTTATTTAAATGAATTTGAAATAAATTATCCTATTTATCCATTGTCTTTTTTGCAAGTTAATAACTATATTAAAAACATTATTTATCAAAAAATACACGAACAAATAAAACAATATAATAATGTGTTGGATGCTTATAGTGGGGCGGGACTTCTTTCGGCTATACTTGCAAAAAATAATAAAAAAGTTTATGCCGTTGAAATAAATGAATCTGCTTCAGTTGCTTGTAAAATTTTATGCAAGGAAAACAAAATTGAAAATGTTGAAGCAATTTGCGGAGATTGTGATAAAGTTATTCCAAAACTAATAAAAGAAGTTGATTTTGATTGTGTGATTTTAGACCCTGCAAGGGCAGGTGTAAGTAAAAATATTTTGTTATCCCTTTGTGATGCACATATTCGCAAAATAGTTTACCTTTCTTGCAATCCTGCAACGTTAACACGGGATATTGAAATACTTGTAGGTTTTGGATATAAAGTTGAGATGGTTCAGCCATTTGATATGTTTCCACAAACGGCAAATGTGGAAACTTTAGTTGAGTTAAAAATTTAATTTTGTTTAAATCAAAAAATTAATAAAGGAAATAAAAATGAACGAACAATTTGTAAGAACAATAAATTTAATTGGAACTGAAAAGTTTAATAAACTAACCGACAAAAAAATAATAGTATTAGGTGTTGGTGGTGTTGGCGGTTTTGTAATCGAGAGTTTGGCAAGAGCGGGAATAAGTAATTTTGTTATTGTAGATAATGATGTCGTAAATTCTAGCAATATAAATAGACAAATAGTTGCATTTAATAGTACTTTGGGTCAGTTTAAAGTTGATGTTATGAAACAAAGATTGCTGGACATTAATCCTAAAATAAAAGTTGAGTCAAAAAAAGTCTTTTTAACTCCTGATTTAATTCAAAACTTTGATTTTAACTCGGATTATGTGATTGATTGTATTGATAACGTAACTGCAAAAATTGCTCTAGCAATTGAAAGCGAAAAAAAGGGTTTTAACTTAATATCTTGTATGGGTACAGGCAATAAACTAAAACCTGAACTTTTTGAAATAACAGATATATATAAAACAAGTGTTTGCCCACTCGCTAAAGTTATGAGAAAAAAACTTAAAGATGCAAATGTGAAAAAATTAACTGTTTTGTATTCAAAAGAAGAACCTAGAAAAACTATTACAGGCGATAGAACTCCCGCTAGTATTAGTTTTACTCCTAGCATTGCCGGACTTAGAATTGCCGAGTTTGTTATAAAAAAAATTATAGGTGAGTAATATGGAAGAAGAGAAAATAGAACAAAGTTTAACAAAAAGATTTAAAACTGATATTTGGACTCCTTTTGTAAAAGGAATCAATAAGTATCAAATGATACAACCAAATGATAAAATAGCAGTTTGCATATCAGGTGGAAAAGATAGTATGCTTATGGCATTATGCTTTAAACATTTACATAAATATTCAAAATTTAAGTTTGATGTTGAGTATATTGTTATGGACCCCGGATATAAAAAAGAAAATGTTGAACTTATAAAACAAAATGCAATAAAAATTGGTGTTCCAATAAAAATTTTTCAAACGCAAATCTTTGATATCGTAAATGAAATGGGAGGTTCTCCTTGCTATATGTGTGCAAGAATGAGAAGAGGATATTTATATGAATTTGCTAGCAGTTTGGGGTGCAATAAAATAGCGTTAGGGCACCACTTTGATGATGCGGTTGAAACAATACTTCTCAGTATGTTTTATGGTTCTGAGTATAAAACAATGATGCCTAAATTAAAAAGCACAAATCACACAGGAATGGAACTCATTAGACCACTTTATTTAGTGCACGAGGAA
Organism: uncultured Clostridia bacterium; assembly: GCA_937895935.1. GTDB lineage: Bacteria > Bacillota > Clostridia > Christensenellales > UBA1242 > HGM11367. The sequence continues at coordinate 308 of CALBKX010000038.1, read as the reverse complement.
AACATTATTAAATGGAAAAAATATAATAATTTGGAATTTTTGGCGTGTGCTTGTAAAATGACTGAAGCTATTGAAAATAAAGATAAAGAACTCGTTTCAAAACGAAAAGAAATTAAAGATTTAATTAAAGAATTAAAAAAAGTAAACCCAAATGTTGACAAAAACATTTTTAGTACAATTCATAATGTCAATCTTTCAACAATTATTGGTTACACATTAAATGGTGAAAAAATTAGTTTTTTAGATAATTACTAAAGAAAAAACACGCCCGTCAAAGTGCTATATTTGCCAAGAATTGGCAAATTGCA
>CALBKX010000037.1 GCA_937895935.1 uncultured Clostridia bacterium | reverse complement strand
ATTCTGTGCTTTTTAGCTTTCCATCTGCGTCTGTTAAGCTATCAATCATCCCAGCATTTACTAGGTCGGCGAATGCACCAGTTCCGCTTTTTAAAGAGTTGGCGGCACTGGCAGAAACTTTTGAAAACGTTCCTGCCAAGTCCTGTAACTGAATGCCTGCTTCCTGTGCTACGTCTCCCCATCCACTCATTTCTTCGGTTGACATGCCAAGCAAAGCTCCAAATTTTGATGCCTGTTTAGCTCCTGCCATCATTTCAGTTACGAATTTGCCAGACATAAAACCAGCAAAAGCAGTCATAGCAGGTGCAGCTACACTAGTAATAAGACTTTTTAGTCCTCCGTCTAGCTTTCTACTTAGCTGATTCATACCTTTGTCTATTTCTTTAAGGTCTAACCCCATCTGAATAAAAATTTTATCAACTACATTACCTGCCATGTTTCACCGCCTTATATGCTTTTTCTTCATTAATTGAATTAACTAATGCTATTTCGTAAAGGTCTAATGCATCTGCATAACTATATACCGTTTCCAATTCGTACAATGTTGCAAACCTTTGACTAACAATCACACCAATTAGTGTCGAGATGTTTTTGTACGTTTCGGGAACGTAACCTGCGGTTTGATTTCCTCCTCTGGGGAGCTCATAACGCCCCGAAAAAAACTGAAATTCAGTTTTACTGCCTCTACTCTCAATCGGTACAATGTCATAGGATTTTCAATGTGTGAATCAACCGTTGTAGGTGTCAAATCCATAGTCATTAGTGGGTTGTTAGGTTCAGGAACCAATTTGCAACAATCCAATAATTCGTTATAAAGGGGTTCTACCGCGTCATAATCCAATTTCCCTATAAATTGTACTAACTTATCTGCGAAACCGCTTTGGGGCGAATTTAGACCACTCTGTGACGAATTTAAAAGTTTTTGCAAGTTGGAAAGAGACTCACTAGAGAAATCCATCTTTCCAATTTCTCCACCAATCGACTTTGCGATAATAATAACGGCACGGTTAATAAATCGTTCCAGTTTTAAAGCTGACATTTGCTTAATGCTAAATGTTAGTTCTTTGTCTCCATCTCTTAAATTAATTTTGATTTCTTTTCTCATAGACTATTCCACACTTTCAAAATCAATAACAGCAGTTAATGGGTCAAGTACCTGTTTATGGTCTGGAAGAAGTTTCCAGTTTTTAAGCACACCATTTTTGTAAGTAAGTGTCTTTCCTGTGGATGGAATAGCAACAACAAGGGAAAGCCAATATACTTTTCTGTTAGCCTGTGAATGTTTATAAATAGTATCAAAGACTTCGGCGGATGGAGAAGAAGCCTCCAATGCAATGTTGACGGTTTTGATTGTAGGAACCCATCCTGCAACCATTTTTCCGTCTACACCAATTCTATCTGACGCCATTTCTTCATCGCCTTGCGTAATGCTTTGGTCTGTTGAAAATTGTTGCAAACGCACGCCAGATGGATATAGCTCTGGGCAAGAAAGAATAATAATACTATTAGCACTAGTGATATCTCTATTTGCCATTGTTACACCTCCAATTATTTAATTTCAGTGACTGGAACTTCTAACTTATGAATGCTACCGCCGTAGGTGTACCACAATCCAATAACAGGTGATTCTCTATTTTGTCTAGCGGTAGCACCGGGGTCTGAAATCTTGAGATAATAGCCATCTGTGTTGATAGTGTCTGATTTATCTTCACCGATTTCCTGAATAAGTTGTGACTTCTGAAGTTCATTCAAAGATACGCCAGCACGAATTACCCCATTGGTTTTTGCTTGTTCAATCGTGTCGGTCATCCAAGCTCTAATCATTGCATAGCCTGAATCAGTATAAGGAACGACTGCGGCATTAGTGAATCCAGTCATGCAAGCAAGTTGCAATGAATTCTTTAACCACACCATGCCAAGAAATGCGTCAATAAAATCATAACTGCCACCAATCATTGCACCTTCTGTGTAGAAAGAAAAATCATCTGCACGGGTTGCATAACGTCCATAGAAATTCATGTGAAGTTCTTTGAGGTTGTCGGCAGTTGTTTCATCAACTACATTCGGTGCAATGCCTGTCTGGGATTTAAATTTAAATGTTGGGAGCCCGTTTTCTCTATTCCAGTCAATACTAGCAGCAAATGCCATTGGTAAAATTGCATACCAAGAATCACCGTAGGTAAGTGCTACACCTTCAAGGTTTAAATCAAGCAACTTATTAGGCAAATTGGTTTTATTAGTTGGCTGTGTATCTGTAATGTCGTCAGTCCATGGGCAGAAAAGATAGTCCACGTCTTGAGCATTAGCCCATTTTGCAAGGTCTATAATTTCATCGTCATCGGCTGGGTAAAGATGAGTAAATGTTGCCCAATTAGTTGTATAGTTCGTGATAGCTGACATCTGGGAATTTCCATCCAATGCGTCACTACCTTCTGAAAGCGTTGCCCCTGCTTCCTCTGTCAATTCCAAAAGAGTAGCAGTATCACCTTCACCAAAACTAATTCCGCTGGATTTCCCTGTAGTCTTTGACGTAATGACAAATGCGTTAAGCGTGCTATTGTATGCCACGGTAGTTCCTGTGAGTTTATCTTCAATAGCTTTTGCTGCTTCGCTTTGGGTTTTAATTGTAGACAAATCAAGAGCCGTGATAGAAGTTTTAACTCCATCCACTGAAATAGAAAAAGTTCCAGCGGAAACAGATTTCAACTTTTCTACTGATGGAACTTGTCCACTAATCAAAGCTCCTGCAATGGCTTCACGTGCTGAACGTGCAAAATAAATTGTTGCTGGCTTTTTAAATGAGTTGGTATAACCTAAAAAATATTTAGCTGCAATTTTATATTCATCGCTTTCAGTGCCAAAATAGGCTCCTACTGCATTTGCACTAGTAAAGCGTTTAGCACCGGGAAATGGACAAATACTATTCTTTGTAAGAATAAGTCCTGCCATTTCAAGGTTGTTTCCGCCTGCGTTAATAACTCGTGATGTAACATTCACTATTTTTTTAGCAGGAATTGGCATTTTTAACCTCCTTTATGTTCTGCATCTATATTTTCGATGCCATCTTTATAATAATTAGGATTATCTGGCTTGTTCGGGTCGTTTGACTTTTCTCCATGTTGAGAAATATCAATACTTACCTCTTTTGCGGTTTGAGCATCCACCTGAATTTCTTCCCACATAGATATTTCTAAAGTAACACGGTAGCGGTGAACGTAATGACTATCTTCATCCACATATGGGACATCTTGAACCTTTGACGCATATAACATGGATGCTTCGTTATCTTTGAACCATTGTCTAATAACTTCTGACCATGAAAGGGTTTCAAGTTTTGACGCAAGTTCTCTTTCTTTAATTTCATTGTCTCCAATAAAATCAACATCAATGGTATACCCAACCAACTTCTTAATGGTTGCATTGTTGCTATCAAAAGATTCCACGTTGCTTCCATGCCTATTAATATCTGATATGGATAAAATGCAAAAATTTTCGTTATTTTCGGGCAGTGCTACACAATTTTGATACCCTTGAAATATTGTGTTCTGTTCAAGGTTTAGAAAGTGCATTAGATAGTCATTTATGAGTTCAAGAACCATCTTCATCACCCCATTCACTAGCTGAAAAGTCTGGTGGTGTTGTCTGACGTGTGATTGTTACATTAGCCCATCCTTCTTCTGTCCAATCTTCTATGACCGACGTAATAAGCCAATACGTGCCATCATCACGCTTGATAAAATCACCACCACGTTTTAAAGGTACTCTGTTAATGCTAGCAACTGGCAAATCTTTGGAGGAATATAAAAATGCTTCCATGGATTCACCATTCACATTGAGCATCTCCAGTTGTTTTAGAGTATCTGCTCCAGCAGGTTGTATCTGTGCTTTTATCAAGATAGGTTTGTTATATTTCGGCTTAACAATACCCTTTTGATTGACCTGCCCTAGTGCCTGTATCAGCTCGCAAGATTCATCTTTATGAATTATTTGGATAGCTCCTCTAACCAATGCGTGAAAGTTCATGTTTCCACCTCATAGTCTATAGATGAAATCATTGTGCCTGTATCAATCAAGACTTGTGTTGGGTCGGTAGCAACTGTATTCTTTCCTTTCCTACCTTTTGCCGCTTTACGTGCTATGGTAGCTGGACTATTGGCTCGTGGGTCATTTGGGCTCCACTTCTTAATCGTTTCCACCATGTCGCCTTTAGCCGTCATTCCTGCAAATTCATAAGCTCGCTGGACCGACGCTGCACTGACATTTCCAGTAAGATTATTTACAATTCCCTTCGCCCACTTTTCTTGATTTTCTTCCAAGGTGCGATGCATAAACGGTCTCCTAGGGTTTCCCATCTCACCATTCTCATTGATATAGGCTACTGTTGCTACGCTTAATCCATCGGGATACGTTGCACCGTTCAAGATACCGCACTTCATGTTAGCCTTAATACGAGAAATATTTTTTAAATACTCCTCATATTTTTTACTGGAATGTATTCCTACAATTCGGAGCAATGTATCTCACTCCCCTTCTATATTTTGCTGTAGCCTGCCAGAACAACGCTCCACACTGGGTTTGCTGATACCAATTAGCATTAGCGATACCTGTGATTGAGATAGAAACTTTTCCTTGCGATGCCCCTGTCATTTGACCTACCATCTCACCTCCTCGTTCTGCGAGTTGGTATAGGTGACATACAAGCAAATATAGTAAAAGTTTTCTCTCTTCTAAGTCGGTGACTATAGAATTAGGGGTGTTGTTTAGTAACAGGCATGCAGATTTAAATAAGGCTTGTAACTCTTCCTCTGGTACTTCTTCCATTCCACGGTGATAGAGTTTGAAATCATTTACATCAAAATCCACAACGCCTTTCATAATTAATCAGTTCCTTTTTCTTCCACGCCTTTAATAAGTGATTTGTCCAATGGTTCATAGCCATTTCTAAGGTCTGCTCTTTCTTTTGCTTCATCTGATACATTGTCAGCAGTAGACGCAAACATGAGCCCATTTTTAATCGGTCCCCATTCCTTATAGGCTTCCTTAATCCAATCCCATGCGTCTTTGTCCACTTCAGTCAATCCAAAGCCACCTGCGTAAAGTTCACCTCTGGATTTACCAATAAGGTCTGCATTATTGCCATTAATAATAACCTGTTTAGTGGTGTTTCCAGCAGGCACTTCAAAAAGCTGGGCATGAACGCCATTGTATGCAACCATTACGGTATTTCCTGCTTTTCGTTTAGTGGTAACCTTCTTTGCTTTTTCGCTAGTATTAATAACGAGTGTTTCGGTAGGATTTACTACGGATTCTTCTTCAGATTTTTCAATAATTTGTTCAATTGGTGTTGTTGTTTCTGCTTTTGGTTTCCTTCCTGCCATTTTTGCCTCCTAGTGTTATATGCAGAAAAAGGGGACTATTTTGTATAGTCCCTTTTTCGCATTGAATATTTTTTAATTTTTAGCCTGCGGTACTTACACCTGTCATCTTTGCAATGGCAAATGGGTGGTAAACGATAGCACCGTATGAGCCAAAGACAAA
>CALBKX010000036.1 GCA_937895935.1 uncultured Clostridia bacterium | reverse complement strand
GAGTTTAATCCCGCTTTAAAAGGGGAAATTAATAGTTTGTTGATCTGCAACTATTCACTACTTGGTGCTTTGTTTGCGTTTTTGTTGTTCAATAATTTTCCAGCAAAAATCTTTATGGGGGATACGGGTTCGTTGGCTCTTGGAGGGTTTATTGCAAGCATAAGCATTTTAACTAAAAATGAACTTTTAATTCCACTTTTAGGTCTTGTTTTTGTTATAACTTCGGTTAGTGATATAATACAAGTTTTGCATTATAAAAGAACAAAAAAGAGAATTTTTAAAATGGCACCACTTCATCACCATTTCCAAATGAGTCATATTCACGAAAACAAAATAACTTATGGGTACTTTTTATTTAGTTTAATTCTAAATTTGATTATATGTGCATTATATATTTAATAAAAGTTTTAACTATAAAAAAAGGATTAAAATATGGAACTTACAAACAAAAATGTATTGGTTTATGGAACAGGTATAAGTGGAATTTCTGCATATAAATTTTTGCTTGGAAAAGGTGCAAATGTATTTATGTATGCGGATAGAAAGCCCGAAAATAATGAAATTAATAACTTTATTGACAACTTCAAAAAAGTACTAGAAATTAAGTTTGATTATGTAATTTTAAGCCCGGGGGTTACTATTATAGGGAATAAAAATATAAACAAATTAAAAAAGACTGGAGCACTAATTTTATCAGAACTTGAACTTGGTTATCTATTTTGCAAAGGTAAGTTTATTGCTGTTACTGGGACAAATGGCAAGACAACTTGTGTGTGCTTGTTAAATCATATTTTAAAAAGTAAATATAAAACTTTTTTATGCGGAAATGTGGGGACACCAATTACAAGTATAGCTGACCAAACAAGTGATGATTGTATTGTCATTGCTGAAGTTTCAAGTTTTATGCTAGAAATAATTTCTCCTAATTTTAAACCAGATGTTGCTTTATTGTTAAACATTACTCCTGACCATATTTCAAGGCATAAAACTTTTGATGCTTACGTTAAAGCTAAAATGGAAATAACGCGTTATCAAAATAAAAATGATTATTTATTGATTCCTGATGAATTAAAAAATGTGGAAACTGAGGCGCAAAAAATTATTATATATAGTAAAAATTATAAAAGTAATTTAGTTGGTGACTTTAATAATTTAAATATTGCTTTTTGTGAAAAAGTAACACAAATTTTTGAAATTAGTAGTAAAAACTTTAAAAAAAGCTTAAAAACTTTTACTCCAGTGCCATACAGAATTGAAAAACTGGGTAAAAAAAGAGGAATTACATACATAAATGATAGTAAATCCACAAATCCTGATTCCTGCGTTAAAGCAATTAGAGCAATGAAAAAACCAGCGGTGGTTTTGCTTGGCGGAAGTGATAAAGGTAACACATTCACAGAAATATTTAAAAATTTTAATAATATTAAACTCGCTATAATTTATGGGCAAACTGCGGATATTTTAGAAAGTGACGCACTTAGTTGCGGATTTACAAAAATAGCCAAGTTTGAAAATTTACATATGGCACTTTCTCATTTAAATGAGTTTGTTAAAAGGGGAGATGTGGTGCTATTTTCTCCAGCCTGTGCAAGTTATGATGAATTTAAACATTATATGGAAAGAGGTGCGTTTTTTAGCAAATATTTTGATGAGTTATAAAATAAGGAATTAATGTGGGAAAATTAAATTTTAAAAATTTATTTATAAAAAGTAAGAGCAAAAAACCTGATACTTTATGTATTTTGGCTCTTTGTTTAACACTTTTTTTGTGTTTGGTTGGTTGCATTATGGTTTATAGTGCAAGTAGTTATTCTGCATTAAAAAACTATAATAATAAATATTTCTTTTTAATTAAACAGATTGTTGGAGTTTGTGTGGGTTTTGCTGGTCTTGTTTTCTTTTACTTTTTTGATAGCGCAAAACTAAAAAAATTAAAATGGGTTTTACTTGGACTTGCCGTTTTGGGTCTAATTATGGTTTTTATTCCTGGAATAGGATTCAGTAATTATGGGGCAACAAGATGGATTAGACTGGCGGGTGTTTCAATTCAGCCAAGTGAATTTGCAAAGTTTGCCTTGGTGCTTTTTTGTGCAAGTTATTTAAGCGAAAATTATAAAAATATAAAAAGTTTTAAATCACTATTGTTACCTTTATGTGCGGGCGGATTAATATGCTTACTTGTTATTTTAGAACCAAATATGAGCGTTACAATGTGCTTAGGACTAACTCTTATTGCTATGCTCATAATTGGGGGCATTTCAAAAAAACATTTTTTGATGCTATCAGTGCCAGCGTTAGCTCTTGTTCCAACGTTAATAGTTATAGAACCTTATAGAATGAAAAGACTAATGGCTTTTATTGATCCGTGGGCAAATCCAAAAGGGGAAGGTTTCCAACTTATCCAATCTTTATATGCCTTGGGGAATGGCGGGATTTTTGGCGTTGGATTATTTAATAGTAGACAAAAATATTTATTTTTACCTTTTAGTGAATCGGACTTTATTTTTTCAATTATTGGTGAAGAGTTAGGATTGTTTGGTGCGTGTATAATAATTTTAGCTTTTGTTGCACTTGTTGCTTGCCTTATAAAAATAGCAATAAACGCTGCAGATCGCTTTGGAGCATTGCTTGTTGCAGGAATGGCTTGTTTAATATCAATCCAAGTTGCAATTAATATTGCAGTTGTAACTGGCTCAATCCCCCCAACTGGCATACCACTTCCATTTATAAGTGCGGGTAGTACAGCACTGGTGGTGTTTATGAGTATGATTGGGGTTTGCTTAAATGTAAGACGAAAAAGCATATAATTATTAAATTATTAAATTTTTGTTTAATTTTTTAAATAAACCTGTTATAAGTAATATGTGAATTATGTAAACTTTTAACAAGGAAGAACAGGATGAAAATACAGAATATTGTCAATTGTAAACGATGTGACTTATGTCTAAATCAATTGCCATTATTGGATAAAATAAAAAAATCAGACGTATTGTGGGTAGGCTTGTCTGCAAAGAGGATTGATAATTCTGTTATTGATTATCCCTTAAATAATAATACGAATACAGGGAAAATAATAGAAAAAATAGAAAATATTAACCCACAATTTACTTATTACAAAACAAACTTGGTTAAATGTTTACCACTAGATAATTTGCAAAAACTGCGTTATCCAAAGCAATGTGAAATGCAAAATTGCTTTGAAAATCTTGTCAGTGAAATTGAATTTATTCATCCAAAGGTTGTTGTTTTATTAGGTCGAATAGTTGCTAATTATGTCTTAAAAAGAATAAGGAACGAAAACTTGAAAGTTAAAACAAAATTTATTTCTATTCAGCATCCTTCATATATAACGGTTTATAAGCGAAAATATGAGCAAAACTACGTTTGTGAAGTCGCAAATACTATTTTTCAAGCAATAAATGGCGACATCGAGCATTAGATGCTATTTATAATTCAATGGAAATATGTTCAAAGAAAATGATATTCAAATTTAGTCGAAGAGGCATATTTAATTTAAAAAAATATATGAGCATTTACTCATATATTTTTTTAATTTGGTGATGAGCGGGCTTGCTTTTTATAAATATAATATGTGATGTTAAAAATTGAACTAGTCAAATTTTAAGTTGTGAATTTCAAACATAAAATGATATATCGTGTCACATGTTTGAATACTAAAAAATATATATGTGTCACGTTTTTAAGTGTTAGTGTTTTATGCTTGCTTAAAAACAATTGACTTTTTTCTAAAATACATCCATTGGTTTTGCTTGGAAATGACATCATAAAACTACTGTTTTAACCTAAAATTCATAATTTCCATATAATATTTTGGGAATGGTTTTATTTTATGGGATCTTTTTTAATTAATGGACAAAAACCTTTATTCGGCTCTATTAAAGTTGATAGTGCCAAAAACTCTCTCTTGCCGATTTTGGCAGGGTGTTTGCTGTGCGATGGTATTGTAAAAATTTATGATGTTACATATTTTGAAGATATTTTAAATATGTTGGAAATATTAAAAATGCTTGGCGTTAAGGTGAAAAAATATGAACATATGCTCATATTAGATTGTACTAACATACAAAATTCTATAATTCCTATTGAATATGCAAATAAACTTAGGGCTTCAATTTTTTGTTTAGGACCTCTTTTATCTAGGTTAAAAAAAGCAAAACTTGCTTATCCGGGTGGATGTAGCATTGGTGCTAGACCAATTGATTTGCATTTGTCGGGGCTTAATTCTCTTGGGGCTAAAATTATAGATAAACATGGTTACATATCGGCTTTTTATGACAATATGAAAGCGGGCGAAGTTCATTTTCCTTTCCCGAGTGTTGGTGCAACAGAAAATTTAATTATGGCGTCTGTTTTTCTGAAAGGGAAAACAACTCTTTATGGAGTTGCAAAAGAGCCTGAAATTGTTGATTTATGCCGTTTTTTAAACAAAATGGGTGCAAATATCAAAGGCGAAGGTTCTGATGTTATTGTTATTTATGGCGTAAGTAAATTAAAAGGTGGGGAATTTAGACCAATATCTGATAGAATTATTGCAGGTACTTATTTAATGCTTCCTTTAGTGGCAGGTGGTGAAGTGGAAATTGAAAATATAGTTCCGAGCCATATTTCTTCTTTAATTTTTTTACTCAAAAATAATTCTTGCAAACTACATATAAATGGTGATAAACTAATTGTGTCTAAAATAGGAAGGCTTAGTAGTTTAGGAAAAGTTGAAACTTTACCTTATCCTCATTTTGCAACAGATTTGCAACAACCTTTATCAGCTGTAGCATCTTTTTGTAAAGGAACAACTATTATAACTGAAAATATGTTTGAAGGCAGGTTTAAGCATGTGCCACAGCTTATAAAAATGGGGGCTAAAATTAACATTTGTGATTCAAGTTTAGTTATTCAGGGAAAAGAAGAGTTGTATGGGGCTGAAGTTGAAGCATCTGACCTGCGAGGTTGTGCTAGTTTAGTACTTGCAGGATTGGGGGCTAATGGTTATACAAAAATCAAAAATATAGAATTTTTGGATAGGGGATACTTTAAATTAGAAGAAAAATTACAAAAATTAGGTGCTGATATAGTTAGGCAAACTTAAAAATTAAGGTTGATTTATGAAATACAAAAGATTAATTATTATTTTAGGTAGTTTATTTTCTTTAATAGTACTTTGTACTATTTTGTCTTTCACATTGTTTAAAGTGAACAAAATTGAGTTTGATTTTGAAAATTCAACATCAATTTTTGCGAGCATTGAAAAACAAACAGAAGTTATTAAATCGGCAGATATAAACACAAAAATACCTATTTTTACATTAAATAAAAAATACATAAAAAATAATTTGGAAAGTAATAATCCTTATTTAAAAGTTATAAATATTGAAACAGTTTTCCCAAACAAACTTATTTTGCATTGTGCAGAAAGGGAAGAGTTGTTTTGCATAAAGAGCAGAGATAATTTATATTTTATCTGTGATGAGGAATTAAAAATATTAAACATTCAACAATCTTATTCTAATTTACAGACTAATGCAGTGCTTGTAAATGATGTGGATATTTTAAATACGGGAGCAAGCGTGGGTGACTTTTTGGAACTTTACAGCGGACAAGAATTAATTAAAAATATATCCAGCGCGTTTGCACACACAAACAAAACAGTTGCGGACATTAAAGCAATTTTTAAAAGCGTTTCTTTAAAATATGAAGACAATGTTTTTGTTGCAAAAAAATCACCAACTTTTACTTTTACTACCTTTGATAATTTTGAGATTGAGGTAAGAAATGCAAATAGTTTTTTAAATTCAAAAATTAATATTTTGTTAAATTATGTTCCAGAGCTTTATGAGTATTATAGTACTAATAAATTTATAATTGATATTAACCCAAACAATATAGATGAAATTGTAACATTGCTTGAACGTGCTTAAGTATAGAGAAAATAATATTAAAAATGTGAGTTTATGCTTGCATTTTTTTTACTTATGTGATATTCTTTCAAGGTCATTGGACAAATTAACACCCGATTTGGCAAATTTATAAAGCGTTGCCAAAAAATGTAACAATTATTGTTATTTAAAATTTTGGTTCTTTATAGAGCGATAAAGCCTCGGGGAAGACTAAAAACAAGGAGGATAAAAAATTATGTCAGTTATTTCAATGAAACAACTTCTAGAAGCTGGTGTTCATTTTGGTCACCAAACAAGAAAATGGAATCCAAAAATGGCTAAATACATTTTTACAGCTAGAAATGATATTCATATCATCAACTTAGAAGAAACATCTGTTCTTGTAGACAAAGCTTACTCTTTTGTTAGAGATTCTGTTGCTGCAGGAAAATCAGTTCTTTTTGTAGGAACAAAAAAACAAGCCCAAGATGCTGTTAAAGAAGAAGCAGAACGTTGCGGTATGTTCTACATCAACAATCGTTGGCTTGGTGGTTGTCTTACAAACTTTAAAACAATTCGTAAAAGAATTGACCGCTTAAACAAATTAAATCAAATGGAAAAAGTTGGAGAATTCAATCTTCTTCCTAAAAAAGAAGTTGCAATTTTAAAACATGAAATGGAAAAACTTGAAACTAACCTTGGTGGAATTAAAGAAATGAGAGAACTCCCTGGTGTTATTTTCTTAGTTGATTCTTCAAAAGAACACATTTGTGTAAGAGAAGCAAAAAATCTTCATATCCCAGTTGTTGGACTTATTGATACAAACTGTGATCCAGATGGAATTGATTATGTTATTCCTGGTAATGATGATGCTATTCGTTCAGTAAAACTTATTGCAAGTGCTATTGCAGATGCAGTTATTGAAGCAAGAGAAGGTGTATCTTTAAATAAAGAAACTTCAAATGAAGATGAAGAAATTGACCTTAAAGCAGTTTTAGCAGAAGTTAAACCTACTGCAAAAGAAGCTGAAGAAGGCGAAAAAAAGGCTAAAAAACCTGTTAAAAAAGCGAAAAAAGTTGAAGAAACTAAAGAAGTTAAAGAAGAAGTAGTTTCTGCAAACGCTGAAGAAGTTCCTGCTAAAAAAACAAGAACTAAAAAAGTTAAAGAAGACGAAGCAAAAGGAGAATAATCTAATGTTTACAGCTCAAGACGTTAACAAATTAAGACAAGCCACTGGTGTTGGTATGATGGATTGTAAAAAAGCATTAACTGAAACTAATGGTGACTTTGATAAAGCAGTTGTTTATTTAAGAGAAAAAGGAATGGCTGCTGCCGCTAAAAAAGCTGACAGAATTGCTGCAGAAGGAGCAGTTACATCATATATCCATATGGGTGGAAAAATTGGTGTGTTAGTTGAAGTTAACTGTGAAACTGACTTTGTGGCAAGATCTGACAATTTCCAAATTCTTTGTAAAGATATTGCAATGCAAATTGCCGCATCAAACCCAAAATATATTAGACGTGAAGAAGTTCCAGCTGAAGTTATTGAAAGTGAAAAAGCAATTGCTCTTCAACAAGCAATCAACGAAGGCAAAAAACCTGAATTTGCAGACAGAATTGTAAACGGAAGAATTGAAAAATTCTACAAAGAAGTTTGCTTAATGGAACAAGAATTTGTTAAAGACCCTTCTAAAGATATTACACAAGTTATCAATGAAGCAGTTTTAACAATCGGTGAAAAGTTAAATATTCGTCGTTTTACTCGTTATGAAATGGGTGAAGGCTTAGAAAAACGCCAAGATAATTTAGCTGAAGAAGTTGCTAAAATGATGAATAAGTAATAAAAAAACAAAATAAACAAAAAAACATAATTATTAAACGCTTTTGTTTGATAGTTATGTTTTTTTTAGCAAAACCTAACAAATTTTAATTCTTTATTTGGCAGGAATAATTTATGTTTGAAAAAGAGCGGTAAATTTATTTTAGGTGGATGTAAATTTAAACAAATCACCTTTTATAGTGGAATTTTTCCATAAATATATGATATATTATTTTATAGAGGGTAATTATGTTTGGAAAAATAAAGAAAAAGATTTTTGCGTCAAATATGTTATTTAAAGGTAAAAATAAAAAAGTTAAAATAGGGCTTGCTTTAGGCGGAGGTGGTGCAAGAGGCTTTGCCCATATTGGTGCAATTAAAGCATTTGAAGAATATGGCTTAAAATTTGATTATGTTTGTGGAACAAGTGCGGGAAGTATTGTTGGTGCTTTTTATTCTGCGGGTTATAATTATCAACAAATGTATAATGTGGCTGTAAAAATGGACGTTAAAGATATACGTACATCAAAAATCGTGTTTGTTCCGTCTAAAACTGAAGGAATTGAAAGAGTACTTAAAAATGAACTTGGTGACATTAATATTGAAGATTTACCTATTCCTTTTTCAGCAGTTGCTGTGGATATTATTTCAATGAATGAATGTGTAATCACTAAAGGAAAGTTGGCAAAAGCATGTGCAGGTTCTTGTGCTGTTCCTGGGATTTTTCAACCAGTTGTGTTTGGTGATAAACATCTTTGTGATGGTGGACTTCAAAATACTATTCCTGCGGACGTTCCTAAACTGATGGGGTGTGACTATGTTGTTGCTGTTGATGTCAATAAATCTCGCAACTACGGAACTGAAAGTACAAAACTTTTAGATGTTTTGAGTTGCACTGTCCGAATTCTGATGAAAGGAAATGTTGTAAAAGGCTATATTTACAGTGATGTAATGATAAAACCCGAAACTAAACGTTTTAAAAGCACTAAAAAAGAAGGCTTTTTGGATATGATAGAAGAAGGTTATAAAGCGGCAATAGATGCAATGCCTGAAATTATGGCTCTTTATAAACGTAAACCTATTAAATTAAAAACTAAAGTTAAATATTTAAATGAAGATAGAGTTGTTATATAAAAAGATGTAAATAGATGTAAATGATTGCTTTCACTTTGAGCTTCGCATTTAACCACCAAGAGACGGTTAAATGCTACGTAAAATCGTTCAAGCAAAGCATTTACATCTAGGGGAAAGAAGCCACTTGGCGAAGAGCGTTCTTCGAAGAAATTTCACATTAGTAAATGATTGCTTTCACTTTGAGCTTCGCATTTAACCACCAAGAGACGGTTAAA
>CALBKX010000035.1 GCA_937895935.1 uncultured Clostridia bacterium | reverse complement strand
AATTTTTCCTCCCCTGCCAAGGGGAGGTGGCAGTTGAAAACTGACGGAGAGGTTAAAAGATGTAAAAGTTTGCTTACGCTTTACACTTTGTGTTTTTGCTTACATAAATTACAAGCAAAAACTCTACGTTAAAATCGCTTAAAGCAAATCATTTACATCTAGTGTCATAAGGATGATACTTTATTTATTAATAAGGGAAACAAAAGATACTTGGGGGAGAATGCTTCAAAGTATTAAAAATGTATTTGTATAATTATTATTTTTTCCTCTTTTGCCTTGCGTGAGATGGCGAAAAATCTTTGATTTTTTGATGGAGAGTTTTTTCTTGTGTAAATTTTTATAATTAGATGTTATTTAACGAAAAATTTCTATTTTTTAAATTTTATAAATGCTTATAAAACTAGCATTAAAATAAAGTTATCCACAATTTTACTTTATAATTTTTTTTACAAACTTCTCTAAAAATATACAAAAATTACCAATAATTTTTAAAAAACTTTTTTAAACGTTTGACATCGCGGGGGAGGGGAGATATAATTGCTCTAAATTGATATAAATTTTATGATTAAAAAATATAATTTTAACTAAACCTAATTATACACATATTCTGAGAAGTTTTCCACAAAATAATTATTATATTTTTAGTTTTAAAAAATTAAAAGGGGATAAAAAATGAAAAAACATAAATTTACTTTATGGCTAAACATCGCAACTCTTTGTTTATGTTTTGCAATACTTGCATTTGGTGTATACTCAGCAAAAAGAGCTCGCCTTACAACAAGTGGTACAGTAGGGTTTAAAGCACATGAATGTGAAGTGGCAGTTGTGGCTACAATTGAAAATGCAATGCGTAGCGAAAGCTTAGATTATGCAATTGTTAGTGATAAAATTTATACAAATCAAGGCGAATCTTCAGACCAAACTTGGCAAGATAAATTCGACAAAGGAACAGATTCAAACGGGAAACTTGTGACTTTATCAAAAGACAACAATGATGTTTGGTCTTTTGGCGATATATTCTTTGATGATATGAATATTTCTAATGATGAAGACATGCAACCAATTATCATTACTTTTTCAATAACCAACTATTCTTTATTTCCAGTTAAGGCTTCTTTTACGCTTCCAACAATAACCAATATCTCAACAGAAGGCTCGGTTAATGAAATTGTAGTAAATGCTTTTGAAAATGAAACTCCAGGAACTTCTCAATTGGTTTTGCAAATGGCTATATCCGATACAACTCAAGAAGTAAGTTTTGAAGGATTAAACTTGGATGTTAATTTAGAAAGAAACATTTTTGAGGCATCAACAACTAGTTATAATGGATATGTTGATGGTGGAGAATATGTTATAACCCAAGTTCCAAGTGGCTCAGGCACATTGGTTATTCCAAACATTTTAAAACAAGATGGAAAAACATATCGTGTTAAAAAAATTACAGGTTCTTCTAACGGGAAATGTATTACAAACGCGGACAAATATTCTGAAATTATAGTTCAAGAAGGTATTGAACAGGTTGAAATAGCATCTTTTACGGGTTGCACATTAAAAAAAATAACTCTCCCTTCAACGATAACAGATATTGGGTATGCAGCATTTTTTAACGTAATATCTTTGGAAGAAGTAGTTTTACCAAGTAATTTAAAATCAATAGGTGAATGGGCTTTTTCAGGAACTGCATTGAACTCAATAACAATTCCTAATTCAGTGAAAACAATTGAGAAAAGAGCTTTTAGTGGTTGCTCGAACTTACAAAGTGTAACATTATCTAAAAATTTAAAATCCATAAATGAAAGAGCTTTTAATAATTGTACTTCATTAACAACTATAACCTTACCTGAAGGCTTGGAAAAAATTGAAAAATACGCGTTTTTTCAATGCACTAGTTTAAATAACATAAAAATACCAACAAGTTGTAAAATAATTTTACAAGAAGCATTTAGTAAATGTACTGCTCTTGCAAATGTTGAAATTCCTTCAACAATGCAAAATTTTGGATTCTTGGCATTTTATAACACACCTTTTTTAAACAACAACGTTGACACCCCAAAACAATGCTACGATGATAGCACTAAGTATTATTTAACAAAAATAAGTAGCACTGTTACTGATACTACAACAATAACAAACTACGATAAAGTTAACATATTAATTGATGGTGCAACATATGCAACAAGATCTGATAATTCATATACATTTGGAACAAATAGTATTTTCACCAATTTAAGTATGCCTAATGTTGAAGTCGTTGGTGATTATGCATTTAATACTTGTACAGCATTAACATCATTTGATTTACCAGCATTAAAATTTATGGGTTGTGGTGCTTTCTCAGGTTGTACAAGTTTAAATATCGTTCTTCCAACCAATTTGGTTTTTATAGGCAATCAAGCATTTTCTAAATCAGATGGCGGAACGGCAACAACAATAACCATTCCAGCTTCAACCATTCAAATCGGTGGCGACTACTATGTTGGTGACAATGAAGAAAATGAAATTTTAGGAACTCACGTTTTCTATATGGCACTTTTAGGCACTTTAAACAACTTTGTTGTTGAAGAAGGGAACCAGCACTTTAAAGCGCATGAGGGAGTACTTTATACTAAAAATTATAAATATCTTATTGCTTATCCACCAGTTAAAGAAGAAACAGATTACACAATGCCAGAAGGCTGTGAGGATTGTTTCCAAATGGCATTTAGTAGAACAACAACACTTATTAATTTAACTTTAGCCAACTCATTTAATATTATTGATGGAAGAAATAGAGTACTAAATCATTCAACCTTTTCAGGAAATTCTTGTAATTTGGATGCTGCTATTTACAACTATTCGAGAATAGAAAATATATACGTTAAAGAAGACAACACAAAATATACCTCAATTTCAGGCGTGCTTTACTCAAAAGATGGTAAAGAACTTTTATGTAAACCACTTTACAATTGTAGATGTGGAACATTTACAGTTGCGGATTCTTGTGAAAGAATTGATATTGTATCAATGGACTTCACAAGTGGAGCGATGCAACACAATGGAGTTTGGGTTGGCGGACAGGTTAGTAAAATTGTTTTAGGAGCCAATGTGAAGTATATAAGTCCCGAGATGTTGGATGTTTTAAATACAACAGGGACTGAAAATCCTATTGAAAGAGTGAGCAACTCATCTGTGTATATTGTTAATGAAAAAGGTCTATTCCAAAAAGCTTAAATAAACAGAATATTGTTAATTAAATTTCAAACCCTAAAAGTGCTTAACTTTTAGGGTTTGTTTAGAAATTGAAAACAACACATTTTTTTGCATTTTGCTACTTGAATAATATAATTATTTATGATACAATATTGTTAGTTATAAAAAGTGAGGTAAAATTAATGGTTAAAGATATAGAATTTTCAAGCGATACCCTTAAACAAATTTCACATCTAATTAATGAAAGGAAAAATGCTTTTGATTTATTAAAAGATAACTTAGAAGGTAAATCTAAATTAGATTATACTGACATTGTATCTAGGTTGCAAGTTCAGTATTTTGCACTTGATAGGAACAGAGGGAATGTGTTAACTAAAGAAGAATGGTTTAATGATGGCTTTAACAACACTTTTAAAGTTAATGAGGCAATTTCACCAATTACAAAAAACAATGAATATTCTTCTTTCGCGCTAATTGAACCAAGTGATGATATGCTTTTGCATTATCCTTTGGATGATGATTATATTGCATTGGTTGGACCTTTTGCAATTAAAGATGGCAAAGAATATACTGAATTTCAATTTGAAAAAGAATTAAATAATATTCAAACTAAATTGGGTATTAAAGTTTTGCAAAGCAATAAGTTATCTTTTTCAAAATTTAAACAAAACTTTGTAAAAAATGCAATTATAAAAATAAAAAATAAATTTTTGAAATTATGTAAAAAAGAGCCTGTTCAAACTACATATTATGGGAAAATTTATTTAAGATCAAACATTGAAGGCTTTGTTCCTTCGTATGTAGATAGAGTAGCAAAAATTTATGACTATATATTAAAAGTTTCCGTAAGTAAATTTGCTAAAAAATATAAAACAAAAAACAACAAAAAATTGCCGAAATCAATTCAATTTGCTTCAAGAATTTATGCAAATATTTTGATGTCTAGAGTCCTAGATTTAAATGATGTTTCAAATAATATAAAATTAGAAAAATGTTTATGGTTGCAATTTGCGAATGTGTTAAACAAGTACTGTTTTGACAGTAGTGAGCTTAAAGCCATAACTAAATTAGGCTTAGAGGCTGCTATTCAAACTTGCAAAGATTTAGGAATAACCAAAAACCAAATAGTTGCAAAAGCTACAAAAATAGGCTTTGTGTACGATTGTGTTCCACAAAACGAACATGAAGCGTTCTTACGAGTTAAAGAAAGAGACTATTCAATATATTCTGAAAATTCAAATTTAAAAAATAAAGAACAAGATAATGTTAATAAGTCTTCTAAAGAAGAAAACATTACAAGTTTTGCAAAAAAATCAAATGAAAGTGTTAATACAACAACCAAGAAAAAATTAAGTGGAGAACAGGAACTTAAAGAAATTGTTAAAACTGAAAAAGCAAATAATTCAGTTAAGGAATCTTCAGTTGCAAAAATGGTTGATAAAGCTGTTGTAAATTTCTTAGCAACACAAGGTACAAATCTTGCTGAAAAAATCAATTCTGGTAAAATAAGTGCCAAAAAAGTTGAATTAACCAACGCACAATTAAATTTATATAATTTAGTACTTAGTTACTATGTTCAAGCAAGTAGGTCAAAACCTATGTCTGTTAAAAATGATTGCAATTATAATGAAAATGAAATTTCAAAAGCAAAATTAATTGCAAAAGCATTGATTTCAGAAAGGGCAAATTTAATCGCAGATGCAACAAGTGGCAAATATGAAAAAGGAGACAATCAAACCTCAAGGGCTTACATTAATTCAATTTGCAAAATTAAAACGAACTCAACAGTTAAAGAGTTTTTTACAAAACTTATTAAACTATCAATAAAGCATTTTACAGAAGTTAAAAAAACAACCATAACCGATTCTGAAGTGTCTGATTTAAATTATATAGAGGGTAAAGCTGAAGAACTAAAAAATGTTGATGTGCCTAACTTTGTTTTAGTTGATGAAACGCTTTCTTCACTAAATGAAACTGCTACAGACAATGATTATAAACCTAATTTTATTATTATTGATGAAAATGCAAAAGAAGAAACTAAATAAGTTATTTAAATAATTAAATTTTTAGATAGTAATTAATGTGAATATATTAGACAAAATAAATTGTGAATATAATTAAAATTATGATTTTGTTAACAAAAGCCACCAAACGATTTTCGCTTGACGGCCTTTGTTTTTAGTGGCACAAAATATTTAAAATTCATATAAAAAACTATGCAAAGTAAACTTATCATTAAACCAAATGGCTACTACGAAGGAATTGTTAAAAATCTTTATGCAGGCAATGAGGGTGAAATATTGACATTTTTGCAAGAAATGTATCAGGCAAATATAGTTTTTCCGTTTGAAAAAGAACAATTTGAATTTTTAAAAAAACTATATGAAGATGATATAGAGCACACGAGAAGATTATCAGAAATATTGGTACTTATGGGTGCTGACCCTAAACTTTTGAATGTTCAAAATATTTGGGTGTCTGGTAAAAGCATAGATTATGTAAAAAGTTACAAACAGATATTATATACAAATTTAGAGTTAAAAGAAAAAATCATAATTGATTATAAAACGGCAATAAATAAGATTTCAGATTCTAACATAAACTTAATTTTATCTCTCAATTTAGAAGATGAAATTCTTCATAAAAATATGATAATAAAACAAATTGAAAAAACGATTTAGGGAAAAATTAAACGACATTTAGCATTTAAAGATTTTTTATGTACAAATCCAAGTATCAAATTTTTCTTGAAAAAATGGTGCATTTTTTGTTGCCTTGTTGAAAGTGGTTGTGTGTATTTTCGATAGGTCTATGAAAACACTAACTAACAATTAGTGTTTTTTTTGTATAAAGTAAAAGTTGGTAACATACTAATGTTCAATTTATTTCAATAGCAAACTTTTTGAAAATATATTTACAAATAACTTTTGTATTTTGTTTTGAAAAATCTTTAGTTTGTTGTAAAATAGCCTTATGTTAAAAATAGGAGCTATACATTATGGGGCTTTTTT
>CALBKX010000034.1 GCA_937895935.1 uncultured Clostridia bacterium | reverse complement strand
TTATTTAAAAAATGATTTATTCCTTATATTTTTGTGAGAATATGACGATGTTTTTCCTCCCCTGCCAAGGAGAGGTGGCAGTTGAAAAATGACGGAGAGGTTAAAATATAACTAAAAGTGGTTTTTTAAGTAAAAATTGAGCGACTAAGCTCTAAAAAACTATTGGAAGTGTAATATTTTAATTTCACACTTCCAATAGTTTTTAGTTAATATTTATTCTCTGTTTTGGTCATATTCGTTTGTTGAAACAAGGAACAATTTACCATTTGTTAAAATAGGTGAAATAATAAGCCAGATAGCTGACAAAGCAACTAAGCAATAAATAATAATTGAACCTACAGATGGATAATCTCCAAAAATAGCGGTAACTAAATTAAAATTAAAAATTCCAATAAGTCCCCAGTTTAATCCACCAATTAACAAAATAATATAAGATATTAAATTTGCAATAACCATTTTACCCTCCCTATGAAATAGTTTAGCACATTATTTTTTATTTATACATAAATGGCGATTTGCCTTATTTAATATTTACTTTCAATAGTTTTTGACAAAAGAGGAATAATAATGTATTATGAAAAAATAATTAAATATGAGGTTGAAATTAATGAATATTTGGAAAGATATCAATAAAAACAGGATTTCTCCAGACCAATTTGTCGCTTTTATTGAAATTGAGGCTGGTAGTAAAAATAAATATGAGTTAGATAAAGAAACTGGGCTTATTATTTTGGACAGGGTTTTGTTTACAAGCACACACTATCCTATGAATTATGGTTTTATTCCACTTACACTCTCAGAAGATAAGGATCCGCTAGACGTTTTTGTTTTATGCAGTCAGCCAATTGAAAAAATGAGTTTAGTTAAATGTTATCCTATAGGTGTTGTAACTATGAAAGATAAAGATGAAATGGACGAAAAAATCATTGCCATACCTTTTGGTGATCCACAATATAATGGATATAATGATATAAGTGAATTGCCACCACATATTTTACAAGAACTAAAACATTTTTTAACAGTTTACAAGCAATTGGAAAATAAAAAAGTTGAAATTTTGAGTACAGGTAATGGTAGTGACGCAAAAGAGTGTATAAAAAAATGTATGAAAAATTATGAAGAATATATTTTGAATAACAATCAATAAATAAGTCAAAAGTATTAAAAATTTACAATAATTGTGAACATAAAAGAAAAAACTTCTAAGTTTTACATTGGGTATTAAAAAAATACTTTGTAATTATAAATATAAAACCCCTATAAACAATCAAAATGTGACTGCATATAGGGGTTTTATTTACGTATTTTTTGCTTAATTTATGCTGGATTTATTTTTTGTAAAAGTATATTAAGTCTAACAAAATTTAGAGTAAGTGTGCTTTCATTTTTTAAATTAATTTCATGATCTGAATTATCTGGATTAACTGCTTTTTCTAAATTAATATTTTCTTGCATAAATTCATTTGCTGTTATATCTTCTTTTGCATTAATAACTGTGGTTGTTGTTGAAATAAAAGTATCGTCATCTTGCTCAAAAGTTACTTCAATTTTCAAATACATATTTTCTTGAATGTCAAAAGCATATGGATTTTTTTCATCTGAATATATATCGTTTGATGTAAGTTCAATTTTATTATCAAAAGTTTCAGAAGATGTGGAATATATTTTTGTTAAAAGATTTTCAATTGTTCCCATATAAATATCAATTTGTTTTACATGTGTGGTTGTTTGACTTTCTTCTATGCCACTTGAAAGGGTTAAACTATCAATTGAAAAATATTCCAAATATGGGCAAGTAAACAGGGCTAAGTAATTTCCCGCTGTATTTTTTGAAACAACAAATGAATACTCTGCATCCTTGCTTACAACCTTGTTATTCAAAAGCCAACAAATAAATTCTGTTTTTGTTGTACTTGTGTTCATTGGGATTGCTTTTATGGTCATGGTTTCACCTTCAGTGTATTTCCCGTTTTCACCTTCAATGCTGCCTAAATTATAATGGAGTGATTTAACTTCTATTTCAAATGTGTTAGGGGTTCCAGTGCAACCAGCAAAGGCAAAACACCCCAAAACAAGACAAAATAATAGAGATAAAACTAAATATCTTTTTTTCATATTAACCTCTTATATCTAGATTAAATAGTTTTTTTAAAAAAATGTCAATTAATTTTAAATATTGGATTTTAGTATGTGTATTTTTATTTTTCTTGCATAAAATACATTAGTGTATAGGAGAACGTATGTGGGAATTTTGCATCAATTTATCTGACAAAAATATATCTGCTTCAAGAAAAGTGTATTTAGCTCTCAAAGAATTTTGTAAAGAATATAATGGAATTGTGACTACATATGAAAGATGTGGCAGTATTTCAATTTTAATTACAGCAGAAAAATGTGACGAGAATAGGTTTAAACACTTTATTGCTAACTTAATAAGCGACTTGGTGTGTGAGGATTTTAAATTAAAATATTTGGAAAACAATTTATGTCTTCCTAATTTAGACACTATTAGTAAAAATGCTTTTATGCAGGCTCTTCTTAGTTTTGATAGGGAAGCTGATAAATATATAGTACAAAAATGCTTAAGTTTAGAAAATTCTATTTCTGTTGAGGCTTTTTACTTTTTTAAACTTTCAATGCTGAGAGATAAATGGAAAGAATTGGTTCAAATTGCCAATGATAATAAAACTTATTTATCATCAAATGAAACTTTAGTGGAATTATTAAAATTTTTAGTTAATAATCTAGAACTAAAAAATGAAACAATAAATTTAATGCAAGATAAAGGTAAAGTAAGATTTTACGATATTAATTTTAATCTTTTAAAAGAGAACAACTTAAGCGATAAAGATATTGATTCTACAATCATTTCAAATTTGATTGCATTTGCTCCTAAATATGTAAATATATATTGTGGTGACAATTTTAATTCTAATTTGATTAACTTATTAAAACAAATATTTGATAAAAGAATTAACTTTTTAAATTTGGATAATGCGTTAAATAATGAAAGGACATAATTTTTTGTTGTAAGTAAATTGAAAGTAAAGATAAATGCTATTTTTATTGTTAAAGGATTTTTCAGAAAATAAATAATAAGAAGAAAAACTTGCAACATTTTACAAAATTTATTTTTAAAACTAGTTGACAACATTTATTCTGTTTGTTATAATGGTTTTGTTATCGAGTAGAAGTTTCCACTTCTCACCAGTCGAAATCAGTTTGACTGCGGAGTTTTGTTCTTTCATTTTTAAAGGAATAAGTGGAGGTTTTTATGTCTTCCACTTATTCTTTTTTTAAGTGGAGATATATAGGTACATTAAAGGGGGATACAATTATTTTTAAAGAATTGTTAATCAATGAGCAAATCACAGCAAGTCAAGTTCGTTTGATTGGTGCTGACGGCGAACAACTTGGTATTATGTCAAAACAACAAGCACAACAAATTGCTTACAAGGATAATTTAGATTTGGTTCAAATGTCTTTTGGTAATGGAATTTCTGTTTGTAAAGTTTTAGATTATGGCAAGTTTAAGTTTGATGCAATCAAAAAAGAAAAGGAACTTAAAAAAAATCAAAAAGTTTGTGAGTTAAAAGAAATTCAACTTTCTATGACTATTGACAAACGTGACCTTGAAATTAAAGCTAAACGCGGTTATGAATTTTTAAGTGACGGAAACAAATTAAAAGTTGTTTTAAGGATGAGTGGTCGTCAACAAGCGTATTCTGCTAAAGCAGTTGAAGTTGTTAAAAACTATTGCAAGTTGGTGGAAGAAAAAGGCGTTTGCGAAAAAGAACCTGAAATTGTTGGAAGAAATATCATTGTTATTGTTTCACCTAAAAAAGCAAAGTAGTTGTACTTTAAAGCAATTTATTGCAACATAAAACAACATTTTGATGTAATGTGCATTTTTATATGCTAATATATTTTACATCTACACAATAAACGAAAAGGAGAATTTTATGCCAAAACAAAAATCACATAGCGGTGCTAAAAAAAGATTCAAAATAACAAAATCTGGTAAAGTTATGATTAACGGAACAGATAGAGGTCACTTTATGACTGAAAAAAGCCAATCAAGAAAAAGAAAATTAAGACGTGGCAGAGTTCTATCTAAAACTCAAAGCAAAACAGTTAAAAGAATGATCAATGCGTAAGGTTAAAGGGAGAATTATACTATGAGAATTAAAAGATCAGTTAATGCTCTTAAAAAAAGAAGAGCAATATTAAAACAAGCTAAAGGTTACAGAGGCGCTAAATCTAAACTTTACAGAGTTGCTAGAGAAGCAGTTATGAAAAGTGGACAATATGCTTATGTTGGAAGAAGACTTAAAAAACGTAATTTCCGTTCTTTATGGATACAAAGAATCAATGCAGCTTGCCACCAAAATGACATTTCATACAGCAAATTTATGTTTGGTTTGAAAAAAGCAAACATCGGCTTAAACAGAAAAGTTTTAGCTGATATGGCTGTTAACGATGCTGAAGGTTTTAAAGCTTTAGTTGCAACTGCAAAAGCAAATTAATAATTAAAAAACATAGCCGTTGAACGATTTTGTTCAATGGCTATGTTTTTATTTTGTAAACTTACTACAAGCGACAAATCTGTTGCATTTGTCAAAGCGTTGTTTTTTAAATTTTGTACCTAACAAAATTTAGTTTTGTTTCTTGTTAAATAAACCTAAATTAAAAGTTTATCCACTTTACCAATAAAAGCCTTTTAGGTGAGGGTAACCATTGTTGATTGCTCCAGAGATTTCCCAAGGTCCAGTACTATTATTGTTATTGTTAAGTCTGTTCTTTGCCGCTTTTAAATTTGTTAAAATTGTACCATCATACTCTGCATCGGAAAAATAGGGGATATTGTTTAAATATGCACCATTTATATTTTCATTTTTACCATAATTGGTTTCTATAACTTCATATAATTTTTTTGGCGGATTACTATTGTCGGTTCGCTTAGAATTGTCGTTGTTTCCATGTGGATCAGATAAACCTTGATAATCTGCATAAAATTTGATTGCATTAGGATCTGTAGTATCTATTGTTAAAAAAGATCCAATCCAAGGATTATAATATTCATTTTCTGGCTGTGGAGCATTAGCATAATTCCAAACATAGCCTGTGTACCAATTAGTTCCTAATATTGTTTGAAAGCCTTCATTGCCATATATTTTTCCGGTTTCATTACCATAAATGTTTTTAATTGGCGTTAAACCATCATTATAAGAACTATTCCATTCGTTTTTTGTATCAGATCTCACTAAATAATATCCTTTAATGTTATCTTTAAACAACAAGGAACCGTCATTTTTAAAAACACTAATTAAAAATAAATTTTGTTCATTATTTATTCTTAAATTTTGTTTTATTTGTTCACTATAGTAATTGTTGTTTAGTGTATTTTTGTTTAAATATTCTCCGTAAATATTGCCGCTAAAATAATTGATATCAAAACTTACTAATTGTTGTATCCTAACAATAGGAAGAAGATTCCAGTAAAAAGAACTATCATTGATATTATTATTCTCATCACATTTTCTAATTTCATAAACCAAATTAAAATATTTTGTTTTTGCACAGCCGTTTGGATCTATTGTTCCACGATTATAGCAAAATTTAATTGTACTTCCATTTATGCTTCCAGCAATTCCTCCTGTATGACCACAATAACGATTAGTTCCAATGTAACTTCCTGTGTCTCCTAAATAAACATTAGTGTAATGTTCATTATAATCTTCATCGTAAATAATGGTAGAAGTAGTAATTGGCATAAAAATCTGCGCTTCATTGAGAGTTACTATTGTATTATAAGTCGTCCTAGAAACGTTTTCAATTATTCTATACCCTTTTGGATTATAAATATCTTTACACATAAAAAGACCGTTTGTAGGAGCAAGACTTGTACTACACATATAGTTAGCATATTCCAGTGCTTGAGGTCTCATGCTAATAGATGTGTCGCTATATTTTAGTTCTAATGTGTTATATTGTATGCCATAATTATCGGGGGAACAGTATAGATTAATATCATAATCATAGTATTTATTATAATATGGGAGTATATCATTATGCACTTTATATTGTTTTAAAGTGTATGGATTGTTCGTATCTAAACTACGTAAATCTTCTTCATACATATCCAAATCATAATTAAAATAGGTGTCATAGCCTTGAACTTCTGAATTAATTTCACCTTCGTTGTAGCAATTTGATATGGTGCCACCAAGTAAATAACCTGCAATTCCTCCTGAATAACTATTTTGTTTTGTGCTTGTTGATGTAATTTTGCCTGTGTTGTAGCATTGGTCAATTTTAGCGGAAGAGTTGTTTGAATATCCAACAATTCCTCCTGAACAGGAAATAGTGGATGCAACGCAGCTTTCTGATAGAATCTCCGCATTGTTGTAACATAGTGTTATATTTGGATAGCCTTTATCTCCTAAGAGTCCAACAATACCGCCTGCAGAACCGCCACCGCTTGTAATTTTGGCTCCTTCGTTAGAATCGTTTTTTTGAACATAACAGTTTTTTATAGATCCGCCTTCTTTATAGCCAACAATTCCTCCAGCATAACTAGAAGATGTATTTGTTGATTCTACTTTAGGGTTTATCACAATTAAGTTTGAAAAAGTAGCACTGCCAAAAGAATAATAATTTGAATATCCAGCAATTGTGCCGGCATAAGTTTTTCCACTTACTTTTGCATTTTCAACAATTAAATTTTCTATGGTTGCGCCCATTCCCACATAACCAAACAAACCAGCATAAGCAGCATCTTTTACGTTCAAACCTGTTATTTTATGCCAATTTCCATCAAATGTTCCATTAAAAATTATTCGGTTATTTATTCCAATAGGAGTCCAATAATACGCACTTAAATCAATATCATTATCTAGCACAATTTCTGCATTTCTAAATGTCCATGAGCCGCTTGCTA
>CALBKX010000033.1 GCA_937895935.1 uncultured Clostridia bacterium | reverse complement strand
GTTCTTTTTTTGCATCACCCCAACCAAGTCCGTTGATTAATTTTATTTTAAACTCTTCTGACTTTTCTTTAGAGGCAAAAAGAGCATATATTTTACTTAAAGTACAATTCTCATCTTTTGGCTGGCCAGGCAATTTGCTATCAGTAACTATTCTATTTATAGATTTTTTCAAAGTGTTTTCGTCTGCAAAAAGTTGAATTGTGTTGCCATAGCTTTTACTCATCTTTCTGCCATCTAATCCAACAATTGTTGAAACATTATCATCAATAACAGCTTCTGGTAAAATGAATGTTTCGCCATATCTAGCATTAAATGATATGGCAATATCGCGTGCAATTTCACAATGTTGTTTTTGGTCTAACCCAACTGGCACATATTTGGTGTTATAAAGCAAAATATCAGCGGACATTAAAATTGGATAACAATAAAGCCCCATATTTATATTTAAATCCTTATCCTGATTATTTGCTATGTTTTCCTCAACCATTGCTTTATAGGCATGTGCCCTGTTCATTAAACCTTTTGGAGTAACATTGTTTAAAATCCAATTAAGTTCAAACACTTCTGGAACATCACTTTGCCTAAAAAAGACAATTTTACTTGGATCCAAACCACACGCAAGATAAGAGCAAGCAAGCATAAAACTATACTCCTTTAATTCTTGCTTAGTTTTAATAAAATTTAAAGCGTGATAATCTGCAATAAAAAACAAACACTCTATGTTTTCATTTTTTGCCATTTCTAAAATTGGTTTAATTGCACCAAAATAATTGCCAATATGTAATATCCCTGTTGGTTTTACACCAGTTATAATTCTATCCATAATAATTTCCTTTTAAAATTCAAATTCAGCAAACTTAAAAAAATTGATGCCAGGCTTTACGCCATAGATTTAATAAAAATTTAAATTTAAAAGTTTTTTTAAACATATTTTTATCCTTTAAAATTGAAATTAGCATAATTATCATAAAAAGTCAACCAAATAGTATGTTGACAAATTATTTTATTTGTTTATAATAAATAATGAGTGAAAAATAAAATATCCTTTAAGCTGATTTAAAATCCTATTGTCATATAAAATTGGTTGTTTGAGCGATATTTCCACCAATTTAAGGAGTAAATATGAAAATTAATGATTATAGAAAAACATCTTTTTTGGCAAATGTAACTGATGATGAAATAACAGATTTTTTAAACAAATGCGGATATCAATTAAATTATAATATTGTGTACGAAACCGATGGTTTAAAAAAACCTATTGAGCGAATTTTTAATCCAAACAATAAAGTAATTTTAGAAATAAGTGCAATTGATGTTTATAAGCAAAACTTATTTTATGAAATTGCAAAGCGTGCTGGTTTTAGCAACATTTTAGATAATTCAAAATATGATTCTTGCTCTTCAATGATCATATGTACGGACTATTGTGTGTTTGATATTGCAAATTCAATGAAGGATACAATAAATGACAAATTACAAAAGGAATATGTGAAATTTATGTATGCTAAGTTTGGAGAAAATTATAAAAATTGCTATAACAATTATGTTATGAAACATTTAGAAACAGAAAGAGAATTATAAAAAACGCCTAATATTTAAAATAAGGTAAAATTGTTAATAAAAACAATTTTACCTTGTTTTTTTTAATTACTATGACAATTTACCATAATTTTTTAATTACCATAATATATAAACTACTAAAATAATATAAGGAAACAATTTAATTAAATTAATGCTTAAAACAAATTACTAACATAGTTTATTGCACTTACAACATAATCGTATAAAAAAATGTTAATAAGTGCACCGCCAACAATTGTACCAACCATAAACATAACCAGCCTATCAAATTTTGTTAAACTGCCTATAACCCACAAAAGAGCCATAACCAAGGCTACACCTAAAAAAATGAATTTGATTGCAAAATTTCCATTTTTATAAAAATCAAAAAATTTGTTCATAGACATTCCTTTTACGCAAAGTTTATAGCATTAAACAGATTATCAACATCTCTTTAACTAAAAACCATTTATTTAATGTCCATTTTTAACAAAACAAAATAATATTAAACCTAATAATAAAAATTTTTTTTAATCTTACAATTACTACTTACACATTTATATTTAAATTGTTGTTGATTAACAAAAATTTAAATTGCTTTATGAAGAGCAAAAATATATTTTTACAAAATGCTTAAAACAATAGTTAAACATTATAAAAAAACAAGGCAAAATTTAATTTTCGGTATTAACCTTGTTTAAATTTGTCTTGTTTTTTGATATTTACTTTAAGTGTTACTTGGACTCCAAATAACAGAGTTATCATCTAGTTTAATTAATTTTCCTTCACTAATAGCAAAATTACTATTTCCAGAAGCAACAGTGATTGATGTAACTGTGCTAGGTATATTTGATGCAGGGATTGTCTCCATTGATGCAGGGATGTTTATTGCTGTATATTTTTTTGAACTGATGCTAGGGAAAACTCTTACCCCTTCTGGAATATCTAAGGTTTCTACTGCAGAAGAAGTCCATACCACCGTCCCGTCTGAAATTTTATATACCACATATCCATTTGAAGCATATGTTTCATTGCCAGATTCAACTAAAACTTGCTCTACTCCTGATTTAATATAGCTAACAGTTACATATGTCACAGCACTTGGAATTGTAATAGTGCTTTTTTGAGACGCCCATATCACATTATTATCGCTTAATTTATAAATCACATCACCGTTTGAACCATACACAGTATTGCCTGTTTCAATATTAACAGTTTTTGTTGTGTCTTTTATCAAAGTTATAGCAATCATCGTAACTTGTTTAATAATATTTGTAACGCCTGCAGGTATAGTTATAGTTTCAGCACCTGAAATACATAATGCATTTCCTTCAGAGTTATAAAGAACGTCACCATTTGCTGAGTAATTTGCATTTGTACTATAAACTTTTCCTGAATAATCTATTAATGCGGTGTCATTAATTAGTAAACAATCATAGCCATCAATTTTTGCAGGAATTGTTATTGAAGAAGAATTTCCTGCATTTAATATATATGAAATGCTATTATCAGAATCAACAATATATGTCAATTCATCACTTGTAGATTTTATTAAACTACTTCCTGTATGGATTGAAACTGCTGAACTTGCAAGCCCAGCACCTCTTGTTATTACTTGAGAGGAATTGTTGCAAATTTCATAGATATTACAGTTCCAATTGCTACCTACTGTTATTTGGTTTATTGTTGATGGAATATAAATTGAATTAAGTTTGATTGTTAAACCTAAAGCCATACTTGGTAATTCGATTCCTTTAATGCCTTCTGAAATTATTAAATTATAATTTCCAGAGATGCAAGGAAAGTTACCCATACCTTGAGGAAAAAGCCAAAATCTTACTATATCAACATTTACAACGTCTCCGTTGCTGTTGGTAACAATTGAAGGTATTACCAATTCATTGTTTTCATTTGGTGCTAAATCTTTTTTGTTTAATATAAGTGTATTTTGTGTTGATGATTCAGATAATGTACCAAGATCACTTGCAAGTGTTGGCATTGTTGTGTTCTCAATTGATAAATTTAAATTTAAATCACTCAAAGAAACTTCTACATTTTTATCTATTAATGTTAATACAATTTCCACAGTGCCTGTTTTTGGTGTAACATCGTCATATGTATTTAAGTAAATTTCAGAAACTGAGCCTGCAGTTGAAACATTTGAAATTTGTGGCAATTCAACACTTGCCTTTACAGGAAAGCTGGAATAATTAGTTATTACAAAACTAATTGTTATAGGAGATATAGTGTCTTTAAAATCATTAAAATAGATTTCACCTAAAACCCAACTATCTGATTCTGCAAGCAAATTTTTGTCATCATCTTCAGTTTGTTTTTCGAATCTATCGGTCCATGTTTGATTACCTGTGGAACCTTGTCCTGAATAGGTATTATTGTCAACTTCAGCAAAATTTAAATTTTTACCTCGGATTGCCCCTGATACGGAACCAACCACGTTAACTTCACTAGAATGAATAGTAAATCCAATTGAACCAGAAGTTGTCAACTGGAGTTTTTTTACAGAGTATACACCCACAACTAATGTAGCTAAACATAAGCATATGGTGAGCAGACCCAACATAATATGTAATTTATGTTTCTTCATTATTTATCCCCTTTCGTTATTTTTAAGACAAGAAAATTAAAAACAGACTTATTTATAAAACTAAATTTTTAAACAAAATTTTAACTTCCTTATAAAATCATTATATATCCCCCCCGCGATGTCAAGAGATTAAAAAAAGTTTTTGCACTTTTTAAAACTCATAATTTTTGGTTACTTTAGTTTTTTTATTTTAACCAAAAAATATGTATTTTATTGCAAAAAAACTTTAAATAATTTTAACTATTATCAAATATAAAACTAACCTCTAAATATCAAATACTTATGTTGGTTTTGTTATTGTTTTTTGTCACTACTTGGTGCGTTTAAAACATAAGCATTTGAATTTGAGCCGTCAAAATAGAGTTCAACTAGAATAGTATCTGCTCCTATTTTACAAATTTGGTTATATGGAATAAAAATTTGTTGGCTAGACTTAAATAAACTAAATCCTCCCCTATTTACCGGGACAACAAATCCTTTAATTTTTCCAGTCGGCAAATCGAAGACAATATCAATTATGCGACCAAGTTTTTTACCATCGGTCACATTAATAACTTCCTTACATCTTAATTCTAAAAAAGACGATTCCACCTTATGCTCATATATGCAATATAAAACAAAAATGTGCATACTTTTTGTATACACATTAAAATTTATTTGTTTAAATTCTTTTATTGGAAGTTTTGTCTGAATGCACCAAAGGTATATTCAAGCAAAACTGATTGTTATATTTAAGGAACGATAGAAAGTGTTTTTATGCTTGCATAAACTAACACTTGAAATCGTAACACATATAAATTTATTAATATTCAAACCTGTGATGCCTTGATTTATCAAAGTGGTTGCGTTTAGCAACTTAAAATTTATTTGTTTAAATTTTAACTTTACATATATTTTCCAAATAATCTATTACCTTTGGTGCACAAATTATAAACCAAGTTGCGTATTTCTCTGGATTTGTCACCAAGTCTTTTTTTATATGGTCAATACTAACCCACTCTACGCATTCAATTTCTTCCTTGTTGAACATAATTTTTTTTGATTTATCAAATGGAGCAACTATAACGTGATCCAATTCATACTCATACAAATTATCATTATATTTGGAAAGATAAGTGAAGGTAAACAACTCTTTATAGTCTAAATTTTCATTTACTCCTAATTCAAAACTTACTCTTTTTTTTACGGATTCGAAAAATTCTTGATTTAGTCTTTGGTGAGAACAACACGAATTTGCATATAGTCCACCAGAATGATATTTGTTTTTTGCTCGTTTTTGAAGCAAAATTTTATCGCCATCATACAAAAATACGGAAAATGCACGATGAAGAATTGGAGAAGTATGTGCTTTTGTTTTTTCTATTTCTCCAATTTCATTATCATTTAAATCAACTTTAATTATTTTTTCCATTTTGTCCTTTTGTTAAAAATTAATCAAAAATTACAAAATATATTTTTTAAGGTCGTGAGATTCTATTTTATCTTTAAACACACCATTAACATAATTTGCATTAATTTCAAGATTAATTTCTTGTTCACCATTTGCTACAAAAGATATTTCTTCTAATAGTTTTTCCATTAGTGTATGAAGACGTCTTGCACCAATATTTTCACTTGATTCATTTTCTTCTTCAGCAATTGATGCTAATTCTTCTAAAGCGTCATCAGTAAAACTTAAGTTAACTTTGTCAACTGAAAGCAAACTTTCATATTGCTTTATTATTGCATTTTTAGGTTCTTTTAAAATACGTTTGAAATCCTCTTTTGTTAAACTATCAAGTTCAACCACAACTGGGAAACGACCTTGTAGTTCAGGTATCATATCCTCAATTTTAGAAACGTGGAAAGCTCCAGCACAAATGAATAAAATAAAGTCAGTTTTTACATTGCCATATTTAGTGTTTACTGTGCAACCTTCTACAATTGGAAGAATATCTCTTTGAACACCCTCCCTAGAAACATCTGGGCCATTTGAAGATGAATTACCAATAATTTTATCCATTTCATCAATAAAAATTATTCCTTCTTCTTCCGCCCTTCTAAGTCCTTCTGCATTTACTGCATCTTTATCTATTAATTTATCTTCCTCTTCACTTAAAAGAATTTCTCTTGCTTTGGCAACCGTCATCTTTTTTCGAGATTTTTTATTTGGGAACATCCCACCTAAAATTCCTCCAAAGTTTATTTCTCCAACGCCTTCAATTATGTTCATTTGTTTTTGTTGTTCAACAACTTCAACTTCAATTATTTCTTTATCATATTTACCATCAAAATAATCAATTTTTATTGCTTCTTTACTTTTTAATTCTTCATTTTCAGATGGTGATTGTGTTTTAAAAAGTATGTCACAAATTTTGTTAGCAACCAAAATGGTGGCTTTTGCTTCCACTTCTTTTGTTTTTTCTTCCTTAACCATATTAATAGAAACAGTTACAAGATCTCTAATCATACTTTCAACATCTCTGCCTACATAACCCACTTCAGTGTATTTTGTTGCTTCAACTTTAACAAAAGGTGCTTTAACAAGACGTGCAAGCCTTCTTGCAATTTCAGTTTTACCAACACCAGTTGGACCTTTCATTATTATGTTTTTTGGAGTAATTTCATCACGCACTTCTTTTTTTAAAGAATTTCTGCGATATCTATTTCTTAAAGCAACAGCAACGGCTTTTTTTGCCTCGTTTTGTCCAATAATATATTTATCTAATTCGTCTACGATTTGTTTTGGAGTTAATTCCATTTTACACCTCCTCAATAGTTAAATGATGATTTGTGAACACACAAATGTCTCCTGCAATTGTCAAAGCTTTTTCAGCGATTTCTCTTGCTGACATATTTGTATTTTCTTTTAATGCTTTTGCAGCAGCCAAAGCATAATTACCACCGCTGCCTATTGCACAAACATTGTCTTCAGGTTCAATTACATCTCCCATACCAGAAACTATAAGTAATTGTTCCTTATCAGCAACAATCATCATCGCTTCAAGCTTTCTAAGTGCCTTATCCATTCTCCAAAGAGATGCAAGCTCAACTGCGGACTTCATCAAATTTCCAGCATATTTGTTTAACATTTGTTCAAAACGTTCACTTAAACTAAAAGCATCAGCAACCGAACCAGCAAAGCCTACAACAACTTTGTTGTTATAAATCCTACGCACTTTAACTGCATTGTTTTTAAATATAACACTTTGTGACATAGTTACCTGACCATCACCACAAATAACAGTTTTTCCATCTTTTTTTACAGCACAAATAGTTGTGCCTTTTAACATATTTTCCATATATCCTCCTTGTTTGTATTAAAACAAAAATCTTCTTTTTTCCCCCAATAAACTATTCAATTAATTTTACTTAAAAATATTTCTATTTCCTTCATTGATTTTTCCAAAATTATTTTCTTTTTTTCTTCTTTATCTCGCATATTTTCTGCTTGAACAATGCCATAATTTGCATTCATCGGTTGAAAATTTTTTTCTGGACAAAAAGCTATATAATTTTGGATTGCCCCAAGAACGGTTGTACTTGGCAAACTAATAAGATTTTTATCATTTAATAATTGATACATATTTATTGCACAATATAGACCACTAGCCATACTTTCCACGTAACCTTCAACGCCAGAAAGTTGCCCTGCAATAAATATATTAGGATGTTTTTTTGAAGCAGAAAACTCATTCAAGCATTTTGGTGCGTTTATATATGAATTTCTGTGCATAGTACCATATCTAACAAATTCTGCATTTTTTAAAGCGGGAATTAAACTAAAAACTCTTTTTTGTTCAGAAAAGGTTAAATTTGTTTGAAAACCAACCATATTTAAGTTGTCGCCAAGTAAATTTTCTTTTCTTAATTGTACAACCGCATATGGTTTTTCATCTATTCTAGGATCTTTTATCCCTACAGGTTTCATTGGACCATATCTAAGAGCATCAAGTCCTCTTTTTGCCATTATTTCAACTGGCATACAACCTTCAAACACCTTTACTTTTTCAAATTCGTGTAAGGCTACACTTTTGGCATTAATTAGTTCATTATAAAACAACAAATATTCATCTTTATTTAATAGACAATTTAAGTAATCTTTTGTGTCGCCTTTGTTATACCTATTGCCCCAATATGCCCTAGACATATCTATGCTTTCTAAAGTTACTATTGGTGCAATTGCATCATAAAAGTAACACGACTCGTCACCAATTATTTTTTTTAAGTTTTCAAACAATTCATTATCTATTAATGGTCCACACGCTATTATTGTTGGTTTATTTATGTCAATGTTTGATACAACTTCATCAAATATTTCGATATTGGGATTATTATAAATTAAATTTGTTATTGTTTCGCTAAATTGCTCTCTATTTACAGATAATGCACCACCGCTTGGCACACTGCACTTTTTTGCTACTTGCAAAAGAGTAGAACCAAGTTTTTCCATTTCAAGTTTTAAAAGCCCACTAGCAGATAAAGGGTCAACAGATTTTAAACTATTTGAACAAACCAGTTCAGCAAAATTATCACTTTTTTCGGCTGGTGTTTTTTTAATTTTTTTCATTTCATATAGTTTAACTTTTACGCCTTTATTGGCTAAATATAGAGATGCTTCACAGCCAGATAGTCCTGCACCTATAACTATAACTTCTTTATTCTTCAATGTAATCACATTCCTTATTACTACATTTTGTTGTGGTTTTACCTTTGAATGTTTTTTTAACTAAATATTCACCACATTTTGGGCATACCTTACCAGTTGGTTCATCCCAACTCATAAATTTGCAATTTGTATAATCTTCACAAGAAAAATAAACTTTGCCAGACTTACTTTTTCTTTCGGTCATACGTTTGCCACACTTTGGACAAATACCCTTATAAACTATTTGGTCTAAAGGCTTAATATTTTTGCAAGTTGGGAAATTTGAACATCCCAAAAATTTACCATATTTGCCCTCACGAATTACCATAAAGTGACCACACTTTTCACATTTTATGTCGGTTTTTTCTGGCTCAGCCTTCATTTTTTCTCCATCATTTGCGTTAGTTAATAGTGGCTCCAAAAATCTCCAAAACTTACTAATTACTTTATGCCAATCTTCGTTTTTTTCTGCAATATCATCTAGTTTTGTTTCCATATCTGCAGTAAAATCTATGTTAAAAATACTGCTAAAATACTTTTGAAGGAAATCAGTCACTTTCATTCCAATTTCAGTTGGATATAAATATTTTTTATCTTTTTCAGTGTAATTCCTATTCGCTAAAACGGCAATTGTTGGAGCATATGTTGCTGGTCTGCCAATGCCATATTCATCCATAGCCTTAATCAATGACGATTCAGTATATCTTGAAGGCGGTTTTGTAAACTTTTGTTCTTTTTTAATTGAATTGAAATGCAAAATTTCACCTTCTTGTATTAATGGCAGTTTATCTGTTATCTCTTCGCTATTTTCCTGTTTTTCTTCAACTTGTTTATATGCACTTGTCCAACCAGCAAACGTCATTGTTTTACCTGTAACTCTAAACGTTAAATCGTTTGCTTGAATATCAACAGTGACATTATCATATTCTGCTGGTGACATTTGGCTTGCTAAGAAACGTTCATAAATAAGTTTATATAATTTATACACTTCAGGTTTTAAACAACTTTTTAAATCGTCTGGACGTCTATCCAGTGTAATTGGTCTTATTGCTTCGTGAGCATCTTGTGCTTCTTTTTTGCTTGCATAAACGTTTGGTTTATTAGGCAAGTATTTTTCTCCATATTCTTTGCCAATATATTTTTTTGCCATTTCAACTGCGTCCTGAGAAACACGTGTTGAATCTGTTCTGATATATGTTATTAAAGCAGTTTTTCCTTCGCCTGGGATTTCCACACCTTCATATAATATTTGTGCAACTTTTGTTGCCTGAGCAGTGCTAAGTCCAGCCTTATTTTGTGCTTCTTGTTGCATCGTTGAAGTTGTAAAAGGAGCTGGTGCGTGAGATAAAGTTTTGCTTCGTTTTATTTTTGTGATTTTATACTCTGCCTTTTCAATGTCTAATGTTGCATTTTCAACTTCTTCTCTATTTTTAAATTTGACCTTTTTACCTTTATACAAAACTGCTAGCGCTTTAAAAATTTGCTTATCATTTTGTTTATTCAAATCAACGGCCACTGTCCAATATTCTTCTGGTTTAAAATTTAAAATTTCACGTTCTCTGTCAACAACAAGTTTTAAACAAACGGATTGAACTCTACCTGCACTCAAATTAGATTTGATTTTTTTACATATGATAGGTGAAACCTTATAACCCACAAGCCTATCCAAAATTCTCCTTGCTTGTTGTGCATCAACTAAATTTTGGTCAATTATTCTAGGTTTTGTTAAAGCATTTTGCACGGCAGTTTTAGAAATCTCATTAAAAGTTATTCTGCATTTTTGATTCTCATCAATACCTAAAATGTAAGCAATATGCCAAGCTATGGCTTCACCCTCTCTATCAGGGTCGGAAGCAATTAATATTTCATCTGCTTTTTTTGCTTCACGCTTAAGTTCATTTACAATATTATTTTTGTCAGGCATAATTTCATATGTAGGTTTAAAATTGTTTTTAATATCAATCGCAAAAGTTTTTATTGGCAAATCACGGATATGACCTTTTGTTGACATAACTTCAAAACCTTCGCCTAAATATTTTTTTAGAGATTCTCTTTTATTTGGTGATTCAATAATAACTAATTTCATTTTATCTCCATTTTATGGGCACAATATAAAAGTGTTACCCGCTAGTTTTTTAATTATTCCATTAATTTCTAATGATGTCAAACTGATATTTAAATTTTGAGTGGAATAACCAGTCTTTTCTTGCAAATATTCAAAAGATTTTTCGCCGTCTTTTAAAAAATGACAAATTTCGCTTTCTTCAATTGAAAGTTGTGTGGCTTTGTTTTGAATTTTTTTTGTTTCTGATTTTTTTATTCCATATAAACATAGTATATCATTAGCACTAGTGATACAAGCTACCACGCCTCTTTTTATGAGTTCATTTGTAGAATAAGATAATTCGTTTGTAATATTTCCTGGAACACAATAAGTATCAACACCTATTTCTGCACCAAATTCCATAGTGTACAAACTGCCACTTTTCTTACCTGCTTCAGTTATTATTATGGCATCGCTTAAAGCGGCTATGATTCTATTTCTTGCAGGAAAAGTAAATTTTGTAGGATTTGTGCTTAAATAATATTCAGTTAAAATTAGTCCTTTTTTCGCTATGTCGCGTGCCAAATTGATGTTCATTGCAGGGAAAATATGGTCAAAACCTCCACCCAAAACAGCCACAGTATTGCCATTAACGGAAAGTGCACCCTCGTGAGAAATTTTATCTATTCCACTAGCAAGCCCACTGACAATTGTGATGCCATTTGAGGCTATTTCTTTAGATAATTTTTCTGTTACAATTTTTCCATAAGTTGACGGATTTCTAGTGCCTACCATAGCAATTAGTTTTGTTTTTAAAAGTTCTATGTTTCCCACATAATACAAAACATAAGGAGGTTGAGCAAGACGTTTTAAATTATCTGGATATTTATCAGACAAAATAGTCAAACAATTAATGCCTCTTTTGTCCAATATTTCAAAAAATGTTTTTTGATTGAAATTTTTTAATGTATCTATAAAAAGTTCATAGTTATCTTTTAAAATATCTTTAATTTCTTTCAATTTTAAATTTTTTAAATCAAAAATATCCCCAGGACAATTTAATTCCTCTAAAATATCTTTGAATCTTTTATGAGTAATAAAATCAAATTGACTTAAAAAAATTAAAGCTTTTTCATCTTTAGAGTATTCTATCATATCCAATACTTCCTATCTAAGGATCTATAATTAATTGCTTCGGTAATATGAAACAAATTAATAGTTTCACTATTATCCAAGTCGGCAATTGTTCTCGCAACTTTTAAAATTCTATCGTGTGCCCTTGCAGACATTTTTAGTTTATCAAATGCCGTCTTTAACATTCTTTCCGCTTCAGGCTCTAATT
The DNA here is from genome assembly GCA_937895935.1 of uncultured Clostridia bacterium. Lineage (GTDB taxonomy): Bacteria > Bacillota > Clostridia > Christensenellales > UBA1242 > HGM11367. The sequence continues at coordinate 15,969 of CALBKX010000033.1, read as the reverse complement.
GGCAATATTTTTTTGTTTGTACAACATTCATCTTTGAATTTGCGTATATGTTTGATTTTTTAAAGCGTTTTAATTGTATATCTCTTGCTTTATTAACTCTTTCTTTAATACTGCTAGAACTCTCTTCTTCCAGTTTGCTTGATAAATCATCATATGTGATTGAATCAACTTCAACATGTAAATCAATTCTGTCCATAATTGGACCACTGAGTTTTGACAAATATTTATGAATTTGTTGAGGAGAACAACGACATACCTGAGTTTTACTACCATAATTACCGCAAGGACAAGGATTCATACTTGCAACCATAATAAACGATGCAGGATAAGTTACGGTTTGTTTTGACCTTGCTACTGTAATTTGTCCATCTTCCAATGGTTGACGTAAAACTTCAATAAACTGCCTATTATATTCTGGCAATTCATCTAAAAACAATACGCCATTGTGTGCTAAACTTATTTCACCCGGCTTTGCATCCTTTCCTCCACCCGCTAGAGCAACGGTTGTTGCAGTATGGTGAGGAGTTCTAAAAGGTCTGTTAATAATAATTCCTTTACTACCATCAAGCAACCCAGCAATGCTATGTATTTTTGTAACCTCTAATGCTTCATCAAAAGTCATTTCAGGAAGGATTCCTGCAAAGCATTTTGCTAGCAACGTTTTACCACTGCCCGGAGGGCCAATCATCAAAATATTATGCCCTCCAGCTGCAGCAATTTCCAATGCTCTTTTTGCCACAGCCTGACCTTTAACATTTTTCATATCAATGATATTATTTAACGCTTCTTTTTGTATTTCACTATAATTTGATGGCTGAACTTTTTTTAAACTCATATCATTATCATCTAAAAAATGATTAACAATATCTTTTAGATTATCAGAAACAAAAACATCTATTCCGTCAATAAAACTAGCTTCCAAATAGTTATCCTTTGGTAAAATAAATGTTTTATATCCACTTGCCCTTGCAGAAATAAGCATAGGCAAAATACCGTTAACTTTTTTAATTGAGCCATCTAGGGACAATTCTCCAAAAAATATTATGTCTTTGGTTTTTTGTAGTGAAATTGTACCATTTGCACAAAGGAGTGAAATTGCAATAGGCAGGTCGTAAATTGGACCTTCTTTCTTTTTATCAGCTGGCGCTAAATTTATTGTAATAGAATCAATAGGATAGCTTAGTCCAGAATTTTTTATAGCAGATTTTACTCTATCTTTACTTTCCTTAATAGCAGTATCCGCTAAACCTACAATATCAAATTTACTAAGCCCTGCAGAAATATCTGCTTCTATTTCCACTAAAAAACCATCTAACCCACTTAAACCATAACTTAAAACTTTAGCTAGCATTTGCACCTCATAACTTTTCTAGTATACATTAATTCTTTTTTTTGTCAAAACAATTAAACTAATTAAAGTAATTTTTATTAACTAAAATGAAATAAAATATTTTTAATATTTTAGTTAAATTTTTTATTTTAAAAAAAATTGTAAAAAGAAAAAAATAACTTTTACAGAAAATTTAATAGAAAATTTATAAAAATAAGGCAATGTTTGTGTGAAACACTTTGTCTTATTTATATATTATTACTTTCTGAACCATTAAAATATTATATTATATTATTTTTTTAGTTAAAATCATTAGAAAATTTTAGGACAACTGAGTATTACATTAAGAAACTTTAACTCCACGCGGTTGGCATTTTTCTATACGCTTTAAACCAATCCGTATCCTTTAGCAACAAATTATTATTGGAACAATCTACAGTAGTTAAAGATGATGAGGAAGATACAACAATATTCCCGTTCATTGATTTAAACCCGTCATTTTTGTATACACCTGACTCATCCTTTTTAATTAGACCTAAAGTTGTGACATAAACTTTATCTGTATATATACTAATTCTGTTTATGAAATCTTGTGTTGGAAATGTATTATCTAAAATTTTTGTATATTCTACATTGCCAGCACAACAACACACACAACAAATTTTTGGTTTAATTTTTTCTAACAAAACTTCATTAGAACTAGTTACACTTCCGTGATGTCCTGCTTTAAAAAGTTCGCATTCTGGTAAATCGTTTAAAAGAACCAAACTTTCTTCACCAAGCTTTTCTAAATCACCAGTAAACAAAAAGTTTTTATCGCCGTGAGTAAAGAGAGTACAAACTGAATGATTATTTTCAGTTTTAGACACTTCACTGTAATATCTTTGATTTAATATTTTCATAGTGATTTCATTTTTAAAAGTGAATGTGTCAGTTGCTCCATTTGTTTTATTTATACAGTCAAGTGCCGTAAAATGCTTTGCACCCTTTTCCACTGCTTCAGACAATTCCCTTTGATAATTGATATACATTTTCTCTTTTGTTTTAGAAGATGTTGTTTGTGCAAAATCAATAATCGTCCCTATTTGATACATATCAAATATACTATCACTACTTTCATTTGTTGCGAAACCTGCATAGTGGTCTTTGTGTGCGTGAGTAACTATCACATATTCAAGTTTACCGTCTTTTACATATTTATTAATGTAGGAAGTAATGTAAGGAATTGAATCATATGTTGAACCCGCATCAATCAGTATATCTACATCACCAGCTTTAATATATGTACAATCTCCAGTATGTTCATTACCCAATTCCAAAAAGTGAAAAGAAATAGAACCAGCAGTGTAAACTTTGATTTTGGAAATTTCATCATTTGTTATGTAGAAAAATAGACCATATGCGCCACAACAAAATCCAAGTATAACAAAAACTAAACATAAAAGAAAAGATACAAATTTTCCATATTGTTTCTTAGCCATTAGTCACCTCTTTAACAGTGACTTTTTTATATAAAGTATAGTTTTTAAATCTAAAATTATTAACTTTGTATGTAATTATATAATCATCAGCCCTATTTGTGTTCACTGTTCCATTTATAATAACTTGGTCAGAAATATTTTTACCAAAAGCAATTATCAACGCTCCTTTTTCTTCATAATTTTGACCAACATTTAATTCAATTTCTGATTCCCCAACAATGATAAATATATCATTTTTTGTTAATAGATAGGTTGTCAAAAAACCACCAAATAAACTAAAAATAAACAACATAAAACATATTATTTTTACAGTTTTACTAATTTTTTTGGATTCTTTTTTTATTTTTTTTGAATTTTTATTATTTTTTTTACTAGACATAATATTTTCCATTAATTTTTATTTAATTTTTAATTATTTTTATTTTTTAATTTTTGGTAACATGAATAACACATTGTTTTATACGTTACATTATTTTGATTTTCAATTGCTATAGTGTCACCCTCGGTATTAAATATCCCATTTAAAAATTTAGCATTAACAGATGCTTTTTTGCCACAAGAGCATACACTTTTTAGTTCTTGTAAACTATCTGCAACTTCAACAAGCCTTTTACTTCCTTCAAAGAGTTTTGTTCTAAAATCAGTAAGCAAACCATAGCACATAACATTATGTATTTGTGATAAAGTTTTTAACTCCTCAATTTGTTTTTCTGTGGCAAATTGGCACTCGTCAACCATTATTATATCAAAATTATTTTCCTTATTTAAGGTATTAAATAATTCAATCAAATTGTCATTTTTAAAAAATATTGTACAAGGACTCTCTAAGCCAATTCTTGAATGCACTATAATTTGATTGTCTTTTATGTTTCTTGTATCCAAACACGATTTAAGTAATAACACTTTAAATCCTTGTTGCTCGTAGTTAAATTTGCACATTAGTAAATTTGCGGTTTTACTACTGCCTAAAACACCATATTTAAAATATAATTTACCCATTATTTTATCCTTTGTTAAAATATTTATATATTCTTTTTGCTAAAGCAGGGTCAATCCCTTTAACCAATTTTAATTCATCTTGACTTGCTTTTTCTATATTTTCTAAGGTTTCAAATTGAGCATACAATGCTCTCATTTTTTCCTTTCCAACTCCACGTATCTCTAAGAGTGGGTCGTGATATTCCATTTTGTTTCTTAAATTTCTATGGAATGTAATAGCAAATCTATGCGCTTCATCTCTTATTCGTTGAAGAAGTTTTAATCCTTCACTTGTTCTTTTAAGCATAATTGGCACTTGACTATTTGGCTTATACACTTCTTCATATCTTTTTGCAAGACTAATCATTGTTATATCCTTATGGTTAGAGTTTTGCAAAACTTCATAAGTTGAAGACAATTGCCCCTTTCCACCATCTATGATAATTAAATCTGGTTTTGATGAAAAACTTTCGTCTTCATTTTTATCGAGTTCGCTTAATCTACGAGTTATAGTTTCTTTTAAACTTGCAAAATCGTTGGGACCTTCAACTGTTTTTATTTTGAATTTACGATACATCTTTCGTGCTGGTTCTCCATTTATAAAAACAACCATACTTGCCACTTTGTTTGTACCGCTTATATTTGAAATATCATAACATTCCATTCTTTTTGGAATTGATTTTAAATTTAATTCCTCTTTTAAATTTATTAAAGCACCTAAAGTTCTCTTAAATTTTAATTTATCTTCCCTAACTCTTTTAAATAAATGTTCCTCTGCATTTTGCTCTGCCATTTTTATAATGTTGTTTTTTAGAGCAATTTTTGGTTTTGAAATCAATGTTTTTTTACCAAAAGTATTTTGCAAGTAAGAAGTAAACTCTTGTACGTTATCCATATCCACATTAACCAAAATTTCATCTGGAAGTTGTTTGTTTTTGTAATAAGCAATTATAAAATCCTGTAATGTTTCACTGCTTGATATTGCTCCGTCACAGCAAGAGAAATCTTGTGCACCTAAAATTTTCCCTGACCTTAATGTTAAAACACAAACTGCACCCGCTTCGCTATCTGTAACATAAGCAAAAGCATCCAAACTTAAATCCTTTGGAATAAGTGCCACAACTTTTTCTTTTAATTTTTTTATTATTTTTAAGTTGTCACGCATTTCCAATGCCTTTTCAAAATTTTCCACGGATGCATAGTTTTCCATTTTGGTTTTAATTATAGATTCAATTTGTTGGTCGTTTCCTTTTAAAAAATCCACCGCATCATCAACAATCTTTCTATAATCAGTTTTATCTATATACCCCATACAAGGTGCTTTGCATAATCCTATTGAATAATTTAAACAAGCGCGGTGTTTCTTTTTCCCTATTTTTTCATTACACTTTCTAACTGGAAATGCCAAGTTTAACAAATTTAAAACGTCTTTTGCAGAAACCGAATTAATATATGGTCCAAAATATTTTGCCCCATCGTTTTTTATTTTTCTGGTGATTTCAAATTTTGGAAAGTCCTCTTTTAAATTAACTTTAATATAGGGGAACGTTTTTGAATCTTTTAATAAAATATTATAAAAGGGTTGATAATTTTTTATCAAATTATTTTCAAGGGCAAAAGCATCTTGCTCAGATAAAGTGATATAATATTCAAAATCAGCAATATGGTCAACCATTGCTTGCACTTTTGACTGTTTTAATGAGTTATGAAAATATTGACTTACCCTGTTTTTTAGGTTTTTTGCTTTACCAACATAAATAACAGTGCCGTCTTTATCTTTCATTATATAAACGCCACTGTTTTCTGTAATTAAGTTTAATTTTTGTTGGATTTTATCATTCATTAATATTAAATATTTCCTTCTTTATTGCCTCTAAAACTTCTTCCGCTAATTTTTTGCTTTGAGTTAAATTTTTCCCTTTTGCATGGATATAAAATTTAAGTTTAGGCTCGGTTCCGCTTGGTCTTATTATAAAGGAAAAATTATCAGTTTGAAATTCGATAAAGTTAGATTTTTCTAAGCCGGTTTTATCTTTCAAATAGTCAATGGTTCTTGTGATTTTTTTCTTAAGTAACGATTTAATTCCTTTTTCTCTCAATGACTCTATTGCAGTATTCATATTATCCAAAGCATTATTGCCTTCAAAACTTATGCTTGAATTTAAAGAATAAACGTTATTAAACTTATTGTAAATTTCATTTAAATATTCTTCAACTGAACTTCCCTTGTTTTTTAAATAACTTGCAAGTTCACAGAATTTTAACAAAGCAAATATGCCATCTTTATCATAAAAACTATCTTTTACAATATAGCCACAACTTTCCTCGTAGGCAAGTAAAAAACCATCTTTCCCATACCTATCTTCTAATAGTTTTTTTGCTTTTCCGATATTTTTAAAACCCGTTAATGTTTTTTCACATTTTATTCCATAAGCTTCACACATATCAAAAAACATAGGAGAAGAAACAACAGTTGAGACAGCATATAAATTTTTTTCACGTGAATGTGTTTCATAAATATAATTTAAAAGTAAAAAGCCAACCTCATTACCTGTTAAAAGTTTATATCCCTTTGTACTTTTTATCATAGCACCTAATCTATCGCCGTCTGGGTCAGTTGCAACAATAACATCCGCATCAAAATCTTCCGTGCATTTTAAACACAATTTAAATGTTTCTGCAAATTCTGGGTTTGGATATGGACAAGTAGAAAAATCGCCACTAGCGAATTTTTGTAAGAATGGTGTTTTGATTTTTTTGAAACCACTACACTTTAGTGACTTTTTAACATATTTATATGCAGTTCCATTTAATGGTGTGTAAATGATGTTTAAGTTTTTGTTTAACTTGTTTTTATAGAGCTCACCTAAAAATAATTTTTTAACTTTGTTTTTTACAAAGAAAATATTTTCACCTTTATATTTTTGGTTTAATAAATATGTGTTATATGTGTCTACTTCATCAATTTTTGCATAGAAAGAACCAATACTTTTTTCAACTTCTCCAGAAATTTGAATAGCATTCGCTCCGCTTATTTTTATTCCATTGTACGATTTATTGTTGTGGCTTGCTGTTATCATAACACCCATATCAGACTCTGTGTATTTGATTGCAAAGTTTAAAACAGGCGTAGGAACATAGTTTTTAAATATATTGACTTTTATTCCATTAAAAGAAAGTACTTTTGCAAAAATTCTTGAATATAGTTTTGAATTGTGTCTTGTGTCAAATCCAATAACTATACTTTTCAAGTTGTTTTTTTGATAATAACTTAAAACTGCATTGGCAAGTTTACAGACATTAATTTCATTTAAATAATTTGTGCCTAGTCCCATTACACCTCTAAGACCAGCTGTTCCAAAAGACAAAGAGTTTCCAAAAGCGGTTTCAACTTCCTCTTTTTTCATATTCATTAGTTTATAGTTTATAGTTTTATTTTCAATTTTTAACCAATGATTATAAGCGTCAAAACATTTTTTTGCTTTTGCTGTTTTGCTCTCTTTTGAAACCTTATTCATCGTCACCCTCCTCATCTAAATTAATTAATTCGTCCTGAGTTTCAATATCTAATAAATCTGAAGAATTTTCTATTGAAATGTTTTTTAATTTACGTTCAATTGTCCTTGACTTTTTAGTTGCAAATTCTATTGTGTTGCTTGCCTCTGAAAGTTTTTTCTGCGTTTTTGCAAGTAAATCCACAAATTTTCCAAACTCTTGTTTGATTGCTCCTAGCAAATTCCAAATTTCACTAGAACGTTTTTCAATTGTTAGTGTTTTAAATCCCATTTGCAAACTATTTAAAAGTGAGGCAAGTGTTGTTGGACCGCAAACATTAATTTTATATTCTCTTTGCAAATATTCGGCAAGACCCGGCCTACGTAAAACTTCAGCATACAAACCTTCAATTGATAAATACATAACTGCAAAATCAGTTGTTTTAGGCACATCAATATATTTTTCTTTTATTGATTTTGCTTCCTCTTTAACACGTCTTTCAAGTGCTTTTAATGAAGCTTCAATTTCTTCTTGATTTCCTTTATCACTTGCCTCCACTAAACGTTGATAATCTTCAATTGGAAATTTTGCGTCAATTGGTAAAAGTACCTCTTCACCAGATTTACCCGGAAGTTTTATCACATAATCTACTCTTTCATTACTGCCGTTTTTAATGGCAACTTGACTTGCAAATTGCTCTTTTGTCATCATTTGTTCAAGTAAATTTCCAAGCTGCACTTCACCCCAAACGCCTCGAATTTTGACGTTTGTTAAAACCTTTTTTAAATCGCCAACACCATTTGCAAGGCTTTTCATTTCTCCCAAACCTTCATAAACACTTTGAAGTCGCTCGTTTATAACGTTAAATGATTCAGTTAACCTTCTTTCCAAACTAACATTGAGCTTTTCATCTACCGTTTGACGCATTTGCTCTAATTTCTTTTCATTATCATTTTGCAAACGCTCAAGCCCAGTTTGTAAAACTAAAATAGCATTTTTCATACTATCTGATGTGCTATCCATTATTTTGTTTAACCTTGACATAATGTCATTTAACTGCTGGGTTTGGAGTCCAGAGCTTTTGCTTACAACGTTTATAACACTGTCATTATTTAATGCCATATTTTTAACCATTAAATCATTGACAGTCTTGTTGATTTTATTTTGCTCATTAAAACATATTTGGATATATTCCCTAAGCTCGATATAATCTTTTTCTGTTATACCTTTTTTTAAACTTTTTTTTGTAAAAATAGTTAAAACCATTAAAAATGTTATAACCACCAAACAAAAACTAATTATTTCTATAATTGCCAATTCTTTTTACCTCTTTAATTAAAACAGACTTTTCATTTGCAATCTCATTTTCAAATACAGAATCTAATAATTGCTTTAATATGTTGCTAATATTTTTATCTTCAATTTTTGGTAGTGCCTTTTTAATGTCATTTCCGTCTATATTTAAATCTTTTATTCTTACTGGAATTTTTTGATTTAGCAAATATCTATAAAAGAAATTATACTTTTCGTAAAGTTTTTTATTTGTATATTTTAAATATTCCCTTATAACACTAAAGCTATCAAAATATTTAAAGAAATATTCCTTATTGTTTCTTCTATTTAAGGCATCAAAGTATCCGCACACAACTTTAATATATTCATCACTTGCTTTAGCACCCATACAAAGACCTTTCACACCCAATAAATCTTTTAAATAGTACTCCACACAATCAGGATTGACAGCATTGACAATATCAATTAAAATGGCAATAAATCTATCTTCCATACGGACTTTTTTTATCATAGTTAATTTAACTTTGTCACAAGGTACATAAAACAAAGGGAATAATCTTAAATCATTAAACATATTTAATGTTTTAATATGTGCCTTTGGTTTACTTACAGAATATTTTTGGTCACAATAAAGTATTAATTTTAATTCATTTAATTTCCTTTGCCCTGAAATATCTTTTAACCTATAAACCATACTTTTTGCTGTGTAATATGTTTCTCTGTTGATTTTAAAATTAAGTTCTCCAGCCAGCCTTATCATTCTTAAAATTCTAAGTCCATCATTTTCAAAAACATAAGCTGGTGTTTCAACGCATTTTATTACTCTTTTTGAGATATCATAAACGCCAGAATAAATATCAATATATCTTCTTCTTGTTAAATTATAATAAACACAATTGCAAGTAAAATCACGCCTTTTTGCATCCTCACGTATATCACCAACAAATTCTGCAAAATCAGGTTGATGTTTTCCAGAATCGTCATAATATTCTTTTCTAAAAGTTGTATGTTCATATTCCTCATCACCGATTTTAATTAAAACAGTGCCAAGGCGTTTACATTTATCTACAACTTTAAAATCCGAATATTTAAGCAATTGCTTTAATTCATCAGGAGAAATTTCACTGGCTAAATCTACATCTGTTTCGCAAAAACCCATCAATGAATTTCTAACATATCCACCCACAATAAAAATATCAGCTCTACTTTTTAATTTTAAAGCCAACTTTTCAAGATTATCACTTACTAAAATTTTTCTATCATTCATAAAATAAATTATATCACACAAATTATTTTATCCGCAAGAGAAATTATTAAAAGAAATTTCAATTTTGCACCATAAAACTAATTTATAATATAGGTAAGAATATTTTGCATAATAATAGAAAATATCGGAAGTAAGATTTTGCTAACACAAAATTTTGTGTTGCCTATTTAAGCAATATGTTCGCTATCTCTCACACTTTTAGGTAGTATATATAAATATCAGTTTTGCTTAAATATACCTTCGGTGCATTCAGACAAAACTTCCGATAATATTGAAAATGTTGCGTATTGACATATTTAATTATAAATGGTATAATTAAATATATTAAAAAGGGAAAGATAAATTATGAAAAAAAGATATTTTGTAATTTTATGTGTTGCAATTTTTACAGTTCTTTTTACAGCAATCAGTATACCAAAATTATTGCAAACAGAAATCAGTGGTGAACAACAAATTGAAAAAAATACCGAAAATTCATCTGATTTAAAATCTAATTCAGAAGTTCCTAGTTCATCCACAAATAAGAATGATGAAATGTATCATATAACTTGTGCTGCTGACCTTGCTTTAATAAGTGAAAACATACAAGATTATACTTATGCAAAAATAGTGTTAGATTGTAGTATTGACTTAAGCGGATATTCAACTTGGACACCAATAGGTACTTTTAATAACCCTTTTAGAGGCGTTTTTGATGGAAAAGGATATTCAATTTATAATTTTAAGATAAACAACACAAATTTAGCTTATTCAGGTCTATTTGGATATACGTCTGGTGCAAAAATTAAAAATTTTATAATTGACTCTCCTATAATTACAACAGTTGCAAATTATGTAGGCTGTGTTGTAGCAAACGACAAGTATTCAACTTTATCTGAAATAACTTTAAAAAATGTAAAAATATCAAGTGAAAAAAATACTGACAACTTATGCATTGGTGGAATTGCCGGTTTTTGTGACTCTTCCACTATCGAAAATTGCAGAAATTTTGTTACAGAAAACAACAATAATTCTTTAAAAATATCTTCTACTTCTAAATCTGATTTTTTTACATATATTGGAGGAATAATTGGAAACTGTTTTGGAACAACAATATCTTTATGTGTAAATGAATCTAAAATTGAAGCATCAAATATAAACAAAATTTATGGCGGTGGAATTGCTGGTATAACAAGAGGTACTTCACCAATTGAAAAATCATATAACTCAGGCAAAATAACTCTTTCCTGCACAAATAAACCATGCTATGCTGGTGGTATATCAGGTCAAAACTATGGTAAAATAACCAATTGCTATAATTTAGGCGATATTTATGCTGAGTCAAAAAATACTACAGAAACAACAAATGATTCAATTGACTTTTCGAAATATTATGTTGATGAAAATTATGATAGTGAAAATGGTTATTACAATGTTATAAATAATAATTACAATAGAGAAGCTTATATGTATCGTCAAAGTGTTACAACAAATAACATAAAAGATAGTTCAAAAATTGGCGGTATTTCAGGCATGGCATCTTCAGAAATATCCAATTGTTACAATAATGGGAAAGTTAGTTCTAATGAAGTTGTTGAATCAACATTAGCAATTACATTCAAAATGAAATACAACTATACAAAGATGACAAAAGCAACAAAAGATGTTGATGAAGAGTTTGACGTTACGTACACACTAAAATATAATAGTTATCCAGAAACAATTGGTAACATTTGTGGTGTTGGTGGTAATAAAATCAAAAATTGTTATTATAACAATAACAATACGATTAATATCACTAAATCAATAACCAGTGCTTCCGTATGGGGAAATTCAGAAAGAGGTTCAACAGGTACAGCTTGGCAAGGAGATTTTAAAAGTACATCTTATAGATTAAAAGCAGGTTCTGTAGAAACCAATTTTGGCAAATATGACCTAGGTTGTGATTTCCGTTTCAAAAAAAATAACGATATACTACAATTCACGGTTGAGTATAATGATTTATCTTATGTAGAAGTAAATAATGCAAGCGGAGATTATACTAGTTATAATGGCACTTGGGAAATAGTTTTGGTAGAAATGCCAATGTCGTCAACCACTGTAGATGCAAATGCTAGTGTTGGAATCTCATCTAACGGTTTAAATAATGGACAAAATATTTGGACTACTGAAAATGGAATTAATAACCAATTGCCAATTATAAAAGATTTATATTGGATTTATGAATAAGACATCACATAAAACAAGTGTCTAAATAATTTTAGACACTTGTTTTTGTAATATGGTTTCAAATAATAATTTAATTACTCATTATTTTGAAACTTTTAAGTGATTAATTATATCCAAACTTACTATATATTATTTAAATTAAGGAGTGAGAGGAAGTGGACTCGTGCTTGCACAAAAGCACTCTCAAAATCACGATGCCAATATGGCATAGTTTATAAGCCTAATACATTTTATTAATTTTAAAGGAGTGAATTAAATGAAAGTTATCAATGTAGGTAAAGACAATGCTACTTTTCAACAAATACAAGCATTGAAAGATAATAGAAACAAACGTGCACAAACGAAACTTTTTTTTGTTGAAGGTGTTCAAAACATTAAAAACGCCCTTGAATTTAATTGGGAAATTGAAGCATTTATTTATTCTTCTAGCACAAATTTGTCTTTATGGGCTAAAAGTATTCTTAATAAAGCAAAATATAATTATGTTTTATCTCCTGCATCAAACTAAGTGTTAAGGAAGATATTAGTGAAATTTTAGCCATTATAAAAATGAAACAACATAATAATTTTTGTTACTCAAACAACCCAATTTTACTATTAGTTGATAGACCTTCAAAAAAGGGAAATTTGGGAACAATAATCAGAAGCTGTGATGCATTAAATGTTGAACATATTTTTTATTCAGGTCATAGTGTCGATATTTATGACCCAGCAGTTATTACAGCCTCTATGGGGTCTTTCTTTAAACTACCAATTACATTTGTATCAAGCAATAACGAATTTGAAACAATTGTTACAGATTTAAAAAATAAATTTAAAAATTTAAAAGTTGTTGCAACTTCGCTTCAAACAAGGAATCGCCTTCAAGATTATAACTTTACTGGTCCAGCACTATTGTTAATTGGCAACGAAACCGACGGGTTATGTAAATTTTACAATGAAAAAGCGGACGATTTTGTTAAAATTTCAATGAGAGAAGGCATTGATTCATTAAATATCGCTTGAGCAACAGCTTGTCTGTATGAAATTAATAGACAACGTAACTTTTAACCTGTTGAAAGTGAAAAAATATAATTAATTGTTAATATGAAAAAAAATCCTCCAGTGAACCTAATGGTTTTATATTACAAAAAAATATTGGGTTGCCCCCAATATTTTTTACTTTTTAAAAATTAAAATAGCTTTTGCACCAAGTGTAATTGTTGTGGAAATTAAGGTATATCCTTCTTTTTCCATTTCGTTACATTTGTCCTCAATTTTCTTTGCCATTTTCTTCGCTACAGGCGTGTAGCCTATTAGTTCTGTTTTATACATTATTTTTCTCCTTTTTTAATATTTCTTTTACGATTATATATATTTATAAGTCCTAATATAACTAATATAATTCCAACCAGTAAAATACCAATAGCAAGCCCGAGTAGAATGCCATCACTAAACATTCCGAAATGGGAAGAACAGTCTCCCGCAAAATAATTATAGCACAAATATAATATTATGCCAAAAATAAACAAAACACTGCCTGTAATAAGATTTTTCATTTAATTTTTTCCTTACGAGAATATATAGCATTTCAAGGTCAAAAAAATTTTTCAACATTTTAGCTCTTTGTATAGGTAGCACTTGGTGGATTTGTTTCTGAATCTTTTAGTTTGTATGTAATGGAAGCTTCTCTATATGATGTAGAGAAATCGACACCTTGAATTAAATCCTGTCTTTTGCCATTGTATGTTTTGAAAATTTTGTTTTTTCATATAAGATTATCAGTATCAGGATTATCTGTGAAAAATTCAATTTTTTCAGTTGCAATACTTGCTCTAACTGTAATTGTATATCTGCTTGCTTTGGTTTCTCCGTCATAATCATATTGCTCTTTTTTGACAGAAACATCAGAGTTCCAAGTGCTGCCAACCTCTACCAAAACTTCTCCAAAACGAACATACTTATAGTTAACCTCACTGTAAAAATCAATTGTGAAAGTTAAAACTTCATTTTTAAGAAAATATACAATGTCTTCATTTGATCTCCCAATGCATTTGTCTTTAATCAAACTTGCAACATCAATATAGCCAAATTGTGAAGAATCTTCAATTCCATCCATTTCAATTTTATCAACAATTTGAGAACTTTTCCCTATAACTTTATCCATTGTTTTCAAAAGTTCAAGGGCATTTGTTGAAACAATATAGCGGGCGGTTTTAAAATCATATTTATAATATTTGTCAAATTCAATTTCAACATATGACCCATCGTCACTTCTTTGAGCACTTGTTCCAGCAAGGTCAAAAGTTAAAGAATCATAAAAGTTTTTATAGTTTTCGTCGTCATATTTCAAAAAATCAATTTTAAGTTTTGGAAGTTCGCTTCCTAAAAAATCTGAAATTTTGATTACGCCTTGAATATAGTAATAGTTTGAAACAACAGCACGATTATCACCATTAACTGAAATGGCAAACAAGTCTTTGTTCATTGAAACAATGTCCCAATCATGGTCAAATTCAACATTATATTCTGTTAAAACTTCATCATTGATTTTTACTGTGCGATCTAAATAAAATCTTATTGTAACTTTATAACCATATTTTTGGTTTTCTTCGTCTGCAATTTTTTCAATTCCCGTTGATTTGTAACCAATATTAGTATAATACCCACCTTGCAAAACATCTACAAATGCTGTTTCATGGATTGCAAAATCATATTCACCAGTTGTGTAAACCGAAAATGTTACTGGTGTGTCATAATCAATTGGGAAAACTGAATTTCCAATGTTTCCAACCGCTTCTTTAAACTCTGAAAAATTCATTTTTTCTTTTTCAAGCCCGAACAAATCATATCTGTCAATTTCAACCATAATTCTGTCGTGATAGCCTGAATACATGCTTCCATAAGCAATACGAACGTTTGCAACCTTTGGAGCAACCGTTCCTGTAAATGTGATTGCAAAATCTTCGGTTGGCTCGAAAGTTGCTTTATAGCAATGTTCGCCATCCTCTGAAAGAGTGAGTTCTTCACCATTACTTAAAACTTTCAAGGTTCCAAGATTATAGCCTTCTTCAATGTAAAACCAAACTTCAGCAATATCTCCTTCCACCAAGAAATAGCCTTTATCGTCTGAACCTTTGCCACCGGTTGTGCTTAAAATGGACACTTCTTCGACATGAACAGGAAGAGCATCAACCGTGAAATAGAAACATTTCGGAGCCTTATTACCGCAAGCAGTAAGAATGAACATTGCCGACAGCATCAAACAAAAAGATGTTACTATTGAAAAAATTAAATTATGTTTTTTCATTATATTTCTCCTTTTTCTATTTAAAAATTTTTAGTCGTTGACAATCGAGTAAAAAAATTAAGGACATTGCAACTTTATGTATGTAGTATAACATAAAATATTAAAATCGTACAGAAATTTTCAAACTTCTATTTAAAATTTTTTTCGTTGCCAATCGAGTAAAAAATTAAAGACATTGCAACTTCATAAATATAGTATATTATATATTCATTATAAATATATTCATTATAAATATATTCATTATAAATTTTGTGATAATTTTGAATTTTTATAACTTATATGAATATGAGTTGGTACAAATACAATGGCAAAAAATATTAGCAAAATGTTTTGTAGCATTATTCCGCTAAATATAAATATTATTGAAGGTAAAATAGATAAAACTAAAGACTTAATAATCATAGATTTTTTCCAAAAAACAATCCAGAATAAAAGATATAAAAATACTAGTGTAAAGTTTATAATTATATAAACCAATTTTGCATTGTTAAACCAAAAATTAAAATATGTATATGGTACATTAATCATCATAAAAATAAAACAACCATATCTACCAACTTGCTCCAATATTTCAACTTTTTTATTTTTATAAAGGTTGTTAAAACCATCTTTATTTGTTAAAGCAAAC
>CALBKX010000032.1 GCA_937895935.1 uncultured Clostridia bacterium | reverse complement strand
TGTTGTTGCTTGCCATACGGACATTGCTGTGATGTTGGCAACGTTTGCGCAGTCTAAAATTGTGCCAGATGTATCTGTTTCAGATGTAACTGTGCCAACAATACCGCCTGCGTAGGCAATCATTTGATACTGTTCATCGCCCACAAAAATTGTAATATCTTTAGAATCTTCTGCCAGTGATGTTTGTGCCAATATTGTACACTCAGAAATTTTGCCACTGCTTAAAGTTCCGGCAATGCCTCCAACAATCGCTTTGTTGTTGGTTCTTACAAAAATTTGTGCTGTGTATTGATCTGGAGTAGGGTCTGTGTATTTTGTGGAATCTTTCTTTTCCGTTTCCCCAGTTCGGTAGGCTGTTATATTGCTGTTGTCGTCATATGCAGGCAAAAGTACAGAGCCACCTTCGGTTAAGGTCAATGCGTTGTTTTTTGATGCCTCTTCCAATGTGAGGTTTGTAAGAATGCCAGAGTTTTCCCCAACAAAAGCACCAAAAGTGACATCAATTGGATTATTACCAGTTTCATCAATCAGCACTTTTGCTGTAAAGGTTGAATTTTTGACTGTGCCAGAGTTTTCTCCAACAAAACCGCCTAAGGTGTATGAAGCAGAGCTTCCTGTAGCCTTAATATCCAAGTTAAAGTTTGAATTTGTAATTGTGCCAGAGTTTTGTCCAGCCAAAATGCCAATTTTTGCATTTTTCACATTTTTTATTATCACAGCAAAGTAGTTATCTGGTTTGATATTTCCTGTTGTACTTGAAGTAGGAGTTGTTGTTGCTAAATTTTCTTCTGTTATTTCTTCAAATGTAATGTTGTCAAGAGTTACGCCATCACCAATTGTTCCAATGATACCTGTCGAGTTTGTCAATTTAATTGTTGAACCAAATTTCAAGTTTTTGATTGTAACTGGAATAGAGTTTGTAGACGACTTACTAATTTCTTTAATCAAATTTGCGCCATTTAACAAAATGTTATATAACCCATTGTTGTATCCGTCAATTGTAAGGTTTTTGAATTTCTTGTCTAAATCTTCGCTAAAATCTGTTACTCCAGGCGTGATGCTATCAAATTTTGCTGATGTTAAAGCGGTATTATTGTAGCAAACATTTATGTTGTTGATTAAAACAAATTTACTATGTTGTGATGTTAAGGTACTTAATTGGCTAAACACTGTCAAGTTTGGAATTTGGCAATACAATGTTTGTTTGTAATCGTTTTCTTGATAATTTGCTGTTTTGGCAA
The DNA here is from genome assembly GCA_937895935.1 of uncultured Clostridia bacterium. Lineage (GTDB taxonomy): Bacteria > Bacillota > Clostridia > Christensenellales > UBA1242 > HGM11367. The sequence goes on along the minus strand of CALBKX010000032.1, from coordinate 27,346 downwards.
GTTCAGTGTATCCGCCATTATCTCCCACTTGCACCATTGTGCTACGTTTTGTGAAGGTGAAGCTTTCAAATGGACCGCCTGAAATGGTTGGATATTTATAGTTAAATTTTGAGTCTGTTGCATAGAATTGTTTTGCATTAGAATTTGGAGTTAATGCATTGTCCGCACTATCATAAAGGGTTTTGCCACCAGTCAAATTTACTTCGCAAGCATCGCTCTCGCCAACTACTCCAGAAGGAAGAGTTGTGTTTAAAAATTTGGTGTCACATTTTGCCATAACAATTGTGTAGCAATTATCAAACTTTCCTTCGTTGGTTGATTCAGCAAACAAGGAATTGAGTTTTCCTTTATAGCTGTCTTTTGTAATTGTTCCATTACTTGATTTTTTATATGCATCCACTACTTCAGCATTTTGATATTCAGAACAATTTATACCGCTTGCATAGCAATATGAAATTGTGCCTTGGTTTAAAGCAACAAAGCCATGAGCGGACGTTTTGCTTGAACTAATTTTTATGTTGGTGTTTGAGCCAAAAATGTATCCTTTGTTTAAAGCAACAAAGCCCGCAACTCCGCCATTTTTGCCACTTCCATATAAAGCAGATAAAGGATTGTTTGTGTCAGTAATTGATGTAATATAATTTGTTTTATTGAAATATGCGTGGAACTGAGTTGTGCTGCTATACTTGTTCATTGTTTCTTGTGTGCTACAAGTGTAAACAATGCCTTCGTTTAAGTTTACAAATCCCGCATAGTTTGTATAATTTTTCCCATTTAATATTGGTTGCTTGCTTGCTTTAATGTTGTCATCATCACTTAAGTTAATTGTGTTTTGGTCGAGACTGTCATCAATGTAAATTTTTGCAACAACGCCAGTAACGGCACTTTTTGAATCAATTTGATAGAATGGAGTGTAATTTGAATAAATTACTGCACCTGATGAGAACAAGATTGTGTTTTTTAATGAAATTTGATAATTATATTTTTCTTTTCCAAGTTCAATATCTGCTGAATTGCTATCACCTAAGTCAATGTATAGTTTGCGAAGATATGTGCTTGAATATGTTCTAATTTGATTTTCTTCAGTGTAGCTATAAGTGTTTTCAGAGGTTGAGTCTGTTTTTGGCACTTCATTTAATTTATATGCATTAATTTTTGAGCCTTTTGGTGCAACTTGTTTTAACACTTCTGGAATAGTAATGTCATTAAATGATTTGTTGCAAGTGTCAAATGTTCTATTGTTGCTTACTGCCAAATTTAAAGATGAGCAATAAACAGGTGTGCCTGAAGCAGTTACATCGCCTGTGCTAGAACATCTAATTAACGCATCAACAAAGTCACTCTGTGAAGTTGAGAACACTGTTGTTAATGAAATAACTTGATCTTTTATTTCTTGTGTATTTGTGTCGGTATTTGTTTCAAATTTCACACTGCTTTCTGCAAAGCCAACAACACCTGCAAAATTTAAAGAACTTGAAACTGACTTACTTGGCAAGCTTAACTCGCCCGATGCAATTGAATTGCTTATTGTAACGCCAGTACTTATTCCTTTTCCAATATGTCCAATTATTCCACCAACACTTAGTTGTGTGAATTGTGGTGAATCTGTTTTTACTTTACCATTCTCATAAGTTATTTTATCAATGCTATCTTTAAATGCAGTGTTTTTATTATTGCTATCCGTTCCTTCATCAAAACTTACTGTGCCTTCAAAAATTGCATTTGAAATATTGCTTTGAATTTCTGAACTTGCATTTTGTATTTCAACATTTCCAAACACGCCACCAATGTAAACATAACTTTGTAATATGCCTGCTGAGAACACAATGTCACCATAGTATGATAAGTAGCCGTTGTCTCCACTTGAAGAAGCAACTTGTCCTGCAACACCGCCAATAGCGTTGACTGAAGATGCAATTGAAGAAATCTCCAATTTTTCAAATTTGTAACCAGAATTGTCAGTGCTACTTGTTGGGTCTTGCAAGCCAAACACAATAAGTCCGTTGCTTGCTTTAATTTTTCCCGCAGAGCCACAAGCAGTGCCAAGATAGAAATTTGTAACGCGGTTGATTATTTCGCTATTTGAATCAGTTGTTGAATCAATGTTTTTTACATTTATTGTTGGGCATATGTACAATGGTTTAGCATTTGAATTTGAAGTGCTTGTGCCGTTGCCTGAAATTGTGAAAGTGCCTCCCACGTTTCCAGCAAGTCCGCCAATGTAAAGGCTGATGCTTTGATTTTCTGGATTGTTTAATTTTTCGCCGTCAAATTCAAATTTTGTATCTCTTATTTTGTTTATTTTAATGTCAGAAAGAGATAAAACTCCTGTTACTTGTCCGCAAACAAGCCCTGCGTTTATTGAACTAGAAGCATTAGGTTTTCCACCAACTGCAACTTTTAAGTTGTCATAAATTGAAATGCCTGAAACTTCCGCCTCATTTGCTGAGCCAAAAATTAAGCCATAATTTACTTCTGCTTCAAGGTTTTGTTTATCAGTTTTACCATTTCCAAATGAATAAGCCCCTGTAGTAGTTTTGGTGTTTTTAATTTCCACATTGGAAATTGTAACACCTGTGCCAGTGTGACTTCCAAAAAGGAAACCAATGTTTGAAGTTTTGGCGTTGATTTTACAACCATCATTAAATGAAATGCCTTCAAATTTGCAATCATCTTCAACCTTGCTTGCAACAATGCCTGCACTATTTTCATAATATGATGATATTTCACAATCTTTATATATCAAGCCAGAGAATGTAACTGCGTTTGCCTTTTTTACCAAAGGTGCTGAGCAATCTTCAAAAGTTAAGTTTGAGATTTTATTTGATATTGATTGTGCAAAAAGTGGAGTTTTTAAGTTTTTGAAACCGTTTTTGTCAGTTGCACCAACAATACTACCCCTAATTAAGCCAATAGTTTGGTTCCAGCCTGTGCAATCAATTATTGGATCTTTGTCTGTTCCTTTTATAATAAAGGTTGCATCAGCGTCACGTCCATAAAGGATAAATTTATAGAAATCTGCTTTTGTTTCAATTATATAATTGCTTGTTGGAAGAACATAAACAATGTGTGGGAAAGTTTCGTTTAAATCTCTTGTCCAGTTATGGTCATTGTACCAGCCTTTTTCCTTAAACATCAGGTCAATTTGTGCACCATTGTCACTTGCAACACCTGTGTATGAATAGTATGAGTTGAAGACGCTGGCACTTGTACAAATTTCTTTTGCTTCTTCACCTTCAAATTGAATTGATTTTAATGAAACAACTGTTGAGTCATTATCCTCAAGAGTAACATAGCTTCCACCACCAATTATTGCATTGATATTTGCGTCTTTTTTCCCAAACTTCGTATATGCGTCATGACCCCAATAGTTCATTGCTGTTACTTTTGTAAGGGTTGTGCCAATGGCTGGATTTGAGCCTGACTTATCAACATAATGTCCGTTGTTTCCAATTATACCGCCAATGAAAGCGCCTTCTGCGTTTGAATAAACGTCACCAGTTGCGTAAATTTCATTGAGTTTTAATGGTTCAACAAAGCCTTCAGAGCCTTGTGTAAGATTACCATTATTAATATTGTATACATAGCCAACAACACCGCCAATATTTTTTGCATTGTTTGAAATTACATTGATTTTTGAATAGCCAATGCTTAATTTACCGCCATAAGAAGCACCAACAAGTCCGCCTACTGCTATTTCAGAGTAATTTAGGTCAGAATTGAAAATGTCAAGGCTACCTCTATCTATGCTTTCACGATTTTCACCGTTTGCTTTGTAGTAATTTTGCATATTGCTTTCAATTTCTGTTTGCCATTCTTGTTCGTGTTCGGCTTTTAATTGATATAAATAACCTTTATTGAAGCCAACGATACCACCTGCATAGCAATTGTAAGCAATAATTTGTGGTTTAATTGCATCTTTTAAAACTGTAAATGATAAATCTCTTGCAACAACCAAGTCGCCAACAAAACCAGCGACACCACCAGCGGTCATACCTTCAATAATTGCTCCGCCAGAAACATATATGCTTAAAACTGTTGCATTTAAGAAATCAGTAACTTTTTCATCGGTTTTGGAAGATAACGTGTCATAGTAATCAACAACACCAAAAGCACCACCTGAAATGGAAATTTTGTTGTAGTCACTGTTGTATACAACTGTTCTTGGGTATTCATTTTTGATTTTTTTATCAGTTGTTGAAACATTTTCATTATAAGTTGAAGTAACAGAAACGTTTTCAAGAGAGATGTTTGCAACGTTTGACTTGCCAATAACTCTACCAAAAGCACCGCCTGAAACATTTGCACCAATAACTTTTGTGTATGCTGTTGAAGTTAAGGTGGAAATTTTTAAGTTGTAAGCATTTGAATTTTCAAGAGTTCCCGCTATTGTTCCAACAAATGTAGTATGGTCTGCACTTACACCACCGCTTGCAAGTTCTATGTTCAAATTGCATATTGTTGCACCATTTTCCAATGATTTAAACAATCCAAATTCGCTTGTGGTTGCACTAGAGTTTGAAATTGCCAAATTTTTAATGGTTAAGCCATTGCCTTGAAGTGAGCCTGCTTTGTTGCTAGACACAGAATATTCACCAGTTAAGGTCATTTGTGTTGACAATAAATTTACTTTGTACTCTGTTTCTTGTTCTGATTTTGGAACAAGTTCTTTCATGTCTAAATCGTTAATTATTCTATAAGTTCCATAAACTTTGTTTGTTTTTAAGTTGTAATTATCTTTTATATCGGTTGAGTTTGATGCACCGAATACTGAATTGAATTCGGTTGCACTTCTAATTATTATAGGGTTTTTGATTGTTCCTAATTCGAATCCATCACAATATATAAACAAATACTCAATGTCAGTATTTTGACCAGTTGTGTTTAAAGTTTTTGCCCTTACTGAATGTGCAATTTCATCTGGAGAAACTGGTTTTGGACCTTTTGATGTCATTGTCCAAGTTCCCGCTTTTGAAGTTGTATCAAAGTTAAAGCCATAGAAATTTCTATCCTTTTCAACTTCGGTTACCGCGGTTATTGATGTTGACAACATAGTTTCAATTGACAATTCGTCACCGCTGTTTTTTGCATAATAATAACTTGTTTTAATTTGCCCTGCATTGTTATATTTGCCTTCATCAGTTATACCTGCGAAGTTCATTTGTGTTATGTTGTTGCTTACAATTTTTGAAGCAGAATAACAACGTTCTATTGTTGCAGATGAAGAATTTTCGTAAACAAAGCCAGCACCAAGTCTACCAACTTGCTCCCTTGAGTTTGTTATTAAAATGTTTGTGTAGCTATCAGAAATTTTGGCATTGTTTTTATAAACAAAACCTGACATAATGCCAAGACCTTCCATTCCACCAACGTCTGATTGAACACTGTTTGCGTTTAAGAAGTCGCCTTCAACATAGGACATAGTGATTGTTCCGCCATTTGTGTTTACAAAGCCAGTTGTAACCAAAGTTTCTTGTTTTTTGTAAGTGTTTTGAATTGTAACCTTTTTAACAAAAGAACTTGAAATTACTCCTGTGTTGTTTATAACAAATCCAGAAATTGTTCCGCTTGCCCTTATGTTTAGCATTTGTGTTGAAACTGTGTTTTTATTTAAAGAGTAACCAGTGTTGTCTTGCGTGTAAGAAATTTCAGTAACAAGTTTACTTTCGCCACCAACACGTGAGTTTGTGATTGAACCATTGTTGTTGATAACAAATCCTGCAACGTTTGCAACAATATTTTCATCCAATTTTAAACCATATGTGTTAACTGTGGTTGCAAGTTTACTATCTTTATATGCTAAAATTTCACAGTTATAAATTGTACCGTCATTTTGTACAGCAAAACCCGCGACATTGATATCAGTTATGTCACTTTCTGTTGTAATTTGTTTTAAGTAATACAAATTAACTGTTAAATTTTTAATTGTTGTTCCGCTTGAAACTTGTTCAAATAAAGCAAAGTTTGTAATGTTTGAAGCATAGTTTATAATATGAATTGTATGATTATTTCCGTCTAAAGAGTTGATTTTGCTTGTGTCTGGAATTGTTTCATAGTCATATAAATATAAGTCATTTGTTAGGATATAGTCTTGAGCGAGTTCTTCATTTTGTATGTTTTTGAAAGCATCAACATTTGCAATTTCTTTTGGCAAATCTTCCGTTGTGTAAATGCTGTTTACAATGTCAAATTTATAAACATAATCAAAACTTTTTCCGTCTGGCATTTTATAATTGATTCTCAAGATCATATTTATTGTGCCAGTGTAAGTTCCGCCTTTGACTTTCAATTTATCATTTTGTAAGTCAAAAATTAAATATTTGCTTAGGAAATCATCCTCATTTATTTGCACTTTACCATTATTAACTGACAAAAGAGAAATTTCAGTTGTGCCATTTACATAATACAAATACGATGCTAAAACTTCCGCTTTCATTTTAAGTTTAACACCTTTATAAACGTTTGAGCCCAAAACAAAGTCTGTTTCTTTTGATGTGTAATAATAATTTTTATTAAAGCCATTTTTGAAGGCTTGAATTAAAGAATTGTCTATTACATTGCCTTTGTCGTCTTTATTTATCACAAGTTCGGCAAGGTTTAATTCAGTTTCCTTTATACTTGTAACATTTAAAGTGTGTTCGGATGAGTTTGAAATCACAAAATCGTCTTCTTCCATCATATGTTCAACAAAGAATATGTACATTTCTGATGAAACAGGGATTTCATTTCCGTGAGATATTTTTTTGCTTGTTACAACAAGTTTAATTTTTGTACTGTTTGTTCCATAAACATATTGCTCACCAAAATCAATTGAAATGTTGTATCTTCTGTATCCATAAAGTGAATTATCGGACAAAAGGTTAAAGCTTACGCTAAGTCCTGCTGTTGGTTTATTATCTAATACACTGTTGCCTTGTTCATCAGTTGCTATGTATGCATTAAAGTTCACTTGGTCATCGGCAATGGTTGCGATTATATTTTCAACTTTTTCGCCAATTTTTGCATAAACTCTAGTTTTGCCGTCTAATGACAATTGTGGGTTTTCTGGTGCTTTAACATAAAGTTTAAACACTGATTTTGCAGTTAATTCTTCTCCGCCATAGAAAGCGCTTACTGTTATGGTAAAGATTGTGTCTGCATCAAAAGTTGCATCAGCAAAAACTTTTAAGTAATATACTCCAATATTTTGTGTGTCAGAGCCTCCTAAAGCAAAAATTCTTATGCCATTTTTGTTTTCAATTGCTTCATAAGTTTTGTTGTTGTTATCATCATACATACTTGCATTGGTGTATGTTTTTGCATTTGCATTTAGTTTTTGTAATCTAAAGTTTAATTTAGTTAATGTTGAAGATGTTGCAACAACTTCTAAATAGTCAAAACTTGCATATGAAGGGAACATATCCACAACAAAAAGTCCTGAATCTGTTGGCATTAACACTGATGTTGCAGGTTCAACAGCACTTACAGAAATACCTGAAACTGTTGCACTTGAAACACCATATAAAGTTGTGTTGATGTTTGCAATTGTCTGAGGAAGCAAGTTTAATTTGACACTTGCAAAAGCGTCATATGTTACTTTTCCCCCCTTATTTTGTGCTTTAATTATAACCGTGTATGTTTTGTTAACTAAGTTTAATAAATTATTGTTTTCTAAATTAACACTAATTAAAATTTCAAAGTTAGTATTACCTAATCCGTTTACTGCAATGTTAAAGTATTTTGTCACGTCCATATTTGCAGATGAAAGAATTTGAATACTATCTTTATTTATTATATCAGTGTAAAGATCAGTGAAAATTTTAGCGTTGATTGTTAAAGTATCTTTTGGTTCAATTGAGCCTTCGCTAATATCCGCCTCAATTTTTGTTGTACCTTGTTTCTGTTGAATACTAAATGTTTTAACTCCAAAATATTTATTAATTAAGTCATTAAAATTAGTATATTTGCTAAGCAATGAAAGGTTAACACTTAGTCCGTCCTCTGGAAAACCTTTCAACATATTTATTGTATGCACACCCAATTTTGTGTTTGTGATATAGTCGTTTGAAACATCATTTTTGTCCTTATCTTGCAATTTAAAACTAATGTCAAAATCATTTTCTTGTAATTCAACAATTTCACCACCGCTTAATGTAATTCTGTTGTTGATTTTTGAAACAATTTCAGCTTTTTGGTTTTTCACCAACTCAAATGTATAACTTTTAGATAGTGTTGTTCCATTGTAAGTAACTGTGAAATCATTAGAAAAATACATTGAAACCATTTTTAGTTCAATTGAAATTGTGTAATCATATATACTTGTAATTTTTAAGGTGAACTCACCTGTTCCATAAAGGGTGATTGAGTCTGAATTTACTTGAACAAAGTTGCAAACAGAGCCGTCTGGATTTAGTGCAATCACCTTTAAAGTTTTTGCATCTATGCCATTTAAATCAAACAAACCTTTGTCAGTTATATTTTTATCTTTTACGTCAGCATATGAAATCGTGTTGAGTTTATCTAATTTAGTTTGCTTTGATTGGTCCTTTGATGAGTAAAAGAACACAATGCCTCGATTTTTATAATCCTCATCGCCAAATGAGTGAATTGTCCCAATGTAGCCATTATCCGCTTTTGCAATTTTAATGTTAGAAAGTGAAGTTGCTTTTTTAAAATCTTCACGTGTAACATCAGTTGAAGTTGTTGGACTGGTTTTTGCATCTTTAAATTCATTTGTGCTTGCTGTATTTTTTATAATGCCATTTGTGTAATAAGTGGTTGCGGTAGTTGTAGTTTGATCGGTGATTTCAACCACTCTATCTTTTCCAACAGAATCCGCAAATTTAGCAATTATAACTTTGCAATTTGCAACTGTGCCTGTTGAGTTTTGAGCAATTGCATAGGCAGTATTTAAATTTGTTGCAGATAAATTAATGCTTCCTGCAAATGTGCTATTCGTTATAGTTCCGCTATTTAATCCAACAATGCCACCAATATTGGCTGATGTTTCAGTTGTGGTTACGGTTAACAAACTAGGAACATAAACCCCATTCTTTATATAAGTTGTTACATTGATATGTTCAATTGTTCCTTTGTTTTCACTAGCAACAAAACCGATGTTTTTTTCTTTTGATGTTACATCGCCACATATGTTTAAATATGCAATGTGTGAATTTTCACCCAAAACGCCAAAAAGTGATTCGCCGTTTAATTTAATTGTTGCATAAGACGAAGTTGTGTCACCAAACTTCTTGCCATAAAGTCCACCATTGAAGGTTTCAAACAAAGTTGAGTTTGTTTCATATGTGGTTGGAATGGTTAAAACATAGTGTTTGTTTGGATTTGTTATTTCACTTAAACTTGTAATTTCATAAGCAGTTTCATAAGAGTTTCCGTCTGCGATAACAATTGGAATAATAACTAATTTCACACTATTGTTTGTGTGTTTAGGTGCAATTGTAATAATTCCTTTGCCACCAACCTCACCAACAACTGTTATTAAGCCATCGCTTGAAATATCAACAACCGCCATGCCATAACTTGATGAGTAAACATATTCAAGTTCTTTTTCAAAAGCGTTGAAAGGAGTTATTTCCGTTTTTAATCTAAATTGATTTAATGAATTTTTTGATGTGTCTATATATATAGTTTCATAAGTTTTTGTAGTATCGTCTTCATTTGTCAAATTCAAATTTGTAACATTGATTTCTTCTATTGATTTTGTTTCTATCAAATCGATATTCAAAATGTATTTAACAACAGGATAATTTACTCTTCCACTATAAATTGTTGTTCCCGTGCCAAAATCAACAAAGTCCCCAGCAAAAAGTTCAATTTGATAATTTCCTGCATAGAGCGAATCAACATATTTTGCATTAATTTTTAGCTCTCCTGTAGCAAAATCGTATGTTGCTTCAAAAAGTGTTATGTTGTTATCTTTTTTGGTATAAGTACATACTTGTTTACTTTCGTCTGTTTCAATTTTCCCGCCATCAATAAACAATTTGTTGTAAGTTGCACTCTTTAAAGCATTTGACAAAACATCAAAAGTTATGGTTTTTTGTGAAAGGCTTTTTGCACTTTCAGACAATTGGTTTTCTGCTCTTAATGTTATGTTTTTTGCATCCGATGTTATTTCCTTAACAGCATCATATACTTGAACAAAAAGATACTTTGTGATTGGCTCATTTTTGCCAGTAATTTTACCATTTTCAATTTTTTGGTCATAAAAATCAATTTTTATAACCATAACACCTGATTTTTCGGCACTAATCAATTTTTCAGCCAAACTTTGAGTGTTTATGTAAGAACTAAATGTTTTGTTAAAATCCCCTTCACCTAAACCATTGCCTGCCGTGTTTTTTAAAGATTTTAAAAGCGATATATTATTTCCTTCGTAAACACCAACTTGTGGCTCGTAAAAAGAATATTTCACATCGCTAATTTTAGCATTGGCATTTGCAATGTAATCAAGTTCAACTATGTAGCCATTTTGTATTGATAAGTTAATTAAATTTCCTTCATCAAATTTATACTCTCCAATGCCTGAAACATAGGACGCATTATCTTTAAAATCAATGCTAACATTTTCTAGTTTTTCCGTAACAATAACTGTTGCCTTAATTTGATAGCCATTTACTGATTCAATTATGTAGTTAAATTCGCCTATTTCGCCCACTGGGAACGAAACAAGAAAATAATTTTTAACTACTGAACCACCTTCAGATACACCTTTAATGGTGAGAGGGGGTGTTGTGTTTTTTTCTTGGTAACCTTTTAAATCACTGGCATTTGCGTTTGGAGCATATATGTACCAAGTAAGTTCTGCTCCGCCACGGTTTGCATACAAAACAACATTTTTGTTAATAGAAGATGAATCGTCCGTGCTTTCCACAAAACCTAAAGCAGATATCCCTTGATTTACTACGATTTTGATTTCCGCCTTCTTTGTTTTATCATCTTTACTATAAACGGTTAATGTTTCTTGATTTGTGTTAACATTTTCGCCTTTGACAAAAATTTCTGCCCCAGATTGAATTTCCGCTTCGTAGGAGATTATTTCATCTTTATCATTTTTGATTTCTTTAAAAGTTAATGCTTTGCCTGTTTTATCAAAAATAGTTAAATTGCTATTATTTGGTTTTTCTAAAATTAAAGTTTTTTGGATAACATCACCATCTCCTGATTTTGCTAAAAATTTAAACTTCTCGCCCAAAACGCCTGTTGCATAGTTGTTGTAAACAATGTAGTTTTCTTCGGTGGTTTTTTCTGCATTTGTGTCAACATCAATTTCAGCGACTGGAATGGTGACTGTAACCGAGATTTTGTCAATTTCTTGGTTTTCCGCTTTATCACCTTCTGCACAAACAAACACTGAGCTAAGGCTAGTGTCTTTTTTATATAATTCGTTTTTATAAAAATATTTAAACTTTAAATCGGCTGTGCCCTGAATTGAACTTATGGCATCAAACAAAAAAGTGTAAACATCATTTTCTGTAGTAGTTGTATGAGATTTAGAGCAAGACAAATAATTTAATATGCTTGTGCCATATCCCCCACCGCTTACATCAATATCAACATCAATCCCCAAATCACGTGGAATTATAATTGTGATTGAAAACTCTTGAATTGTATATTTGCCATCTTTTTTTGATAAGGTCAATGTATAACCGTTTTGGTTAATTGTACTTTCGCTGTTATTATAATTAGCCTTAACGTCAAATTTATTTGCCAAAAGTTTAACATTTGGAACTAATTTTAAATTTAAATTGCATGAAACATTTGCTTTTCCTTCCGCAGATGAAACAGCATTAATTTCAATATTCTCTATTTTATCAATGTCAACACCCTCACCAATGGTTAAAGTGTTGCCTTCGATTTTTAATTTATCATTTTCTGTTAAAAGCGTAAAATTAACATTTTTTTGTTTTGTTTCAGAAGGTTCAAATGAAATGAAATCATAAAGATTATAAGAAGTTGCCTTCCCATTGTATGCCAAATACACGTTTTCTTTTTGTAAAATTTGTTTAACAGGCAAAACAACTTCAACATAAAAAGTTGCACTTGCATATTTACCCGCTTTCACTTCCACAGCAACAGGGTCAACATTTTTTTCAGCATTTGATGTTATTGTGAGAGTAAAAGTACCATTTGAATTTTTTACTTGAGAAATATTTACGAGGTTTGATGGTTCATAAACTAAATCAAGATATTTAACATCAACATTTACTAAACTTGCATTTATTGTAACCGTGTTATTTTCTGTTTCCCCCAAATAAATTGTTGCACTTGTTTTATCTAAATTTATTTTTTGACCACCAGATGGTGCGCACGCTGAAAGAAGAACACCAATGCCCATTAAAAGTATAGATAAAATCAAAAAAGAAAACTTTTTCATAAATTTCTCCTAAAGTATTTTTAGCAAATATTATTTATTTATTTGTAATTAATAATTAAAATATTTGTTTTTTTGTGTTTTAATATATTAATAATATATTATATAGGGAAAAATGTCAAATAAAGTATAAGGTAAAAATTATATTTTTAAAAAACATTTTTAATTATGATTTCTTAAAAAATTCTTACAATTAATTTGATTTTTCACTACGCACCAAATTACATATGTAAATTAATTTATTTTTGCAAAAAAATTACACCTAATAATTAAATAAAACCGCGTTTTTACCAATAATTCCTAATTAATTACAAAAAAATAGAGCAAAAATTAAGTTTTTGCCTAATTTTTGCTCTATTTTTTATTAATTTTTTTAACCATTGTACTATTTTTTAAATAGCATTTATTTTAATTTTTTGAATCAATTAAATTAACTATATCTTTAATTGTTTTCATATTCATAGCTTCTTCATCTGGAATACTAATTCCAAACTCTTCTTCAAAAGCCATTAATAATTCAACAGTATCTAAAGAATCTGCACCAAGATCTTCAATTAGTCTAGAGTCCTCAGTAATTTTTGATTCTGCAACGTTAAGTTGATTTGAAATTAATTTTTTAACTTTATCAATAGTCATAAATCATTCCTCCATTGGTAATCACAGGAGATATGATACCACTTTTTGAAGCTATTGTAAAGCAAATATCACAAATTGTATTATATCCATTGTTTCTGGTTGCAAAAATAAAATTTTCCAATAGCAAATTAAAACTTTTATCTTTAAATTGTTGTATTTTAAAGCCTACTTATTTTCAAAAGTAATATAGTTTGAAGGGTCAACTTTTTTGCCATTTAACATTACAGAAAAATGTAAATGGTTTCCATCTAAACTTTCATTTGAAGCTGAAGATGACGCTTCGCCAATCTTTTGACCACGTTTAACACTGTCGCCTTTTTTAAGACCGTCAACATTTGACAATGAACAATAAGTAGAACTTAAACCATCAGCGTGAGAAATTGTTATGCAATATCCCTCTTCATAACTATAAGAGCAGTCGGTTATTGTTCCATCTAAAACAGAATAAACGTCTGGACTTTTAGTAGAAACAAGATCAATTGCCTTGTGGCTTTCCCATTGTTTTAAAGTAGCGTTATAAAAAAGTTCTGTATCACTAAACCATTTTAAAACTTCTGGTGAATTCATTGGACAAACCATTTTTACTTCGGTAGTGTTTGTTGGTATAATGGGCTCCGAGTTTCTTTCCCTCGATAGTCCTGCTGTGATACCTACTGTTAAAATTGCAGCAAATGCCAACATATAGTATCCATACCTTCTCATAAATCTTTTAAACATATTTATTTACCTCCGCTGAAGATTATTGACACAAATAAAATGTTTAAACATATATTATTGAACTTTTTTAAAAACTACCCAAAATAATTGGCATACCAACCAAAACATAGTCTTCTCTTGCAACACACTGAAAATTAACTACTTTGCTTGAAATTTCAATGCTTTTATTGTTAACTTCATTTAAATTTTCAAATATTTTTGACCACCCATAAACCCCAAAATTTAGAGCGAATGTGTTTGTTACATTTAAAGACTTTATAATATCATTAATTTCCATATTTTGAATTTTTATTGTAAAGCCAGCAACTTTGCTACAATTATGTAATATATATTCTAAATCTTTTGTTTCACAAAAAATTATCTCGCCTATACCATTATCTATTTTATCAAACGATAAATTGCTTTTTTCACTAATATATACCTCCATATTAGATGACGGGAAGATTTTATCAACTGTCAAATCTTTCGCAAATGGAATATTTACCCCACATAGTAAAATAGAAAGCAAAATAAAAACAATCAGTCTTTTCATAAATTGATTATTGACTGATTGTTTTTATTTAAACATTATCCCACTAAAAAACAATTTAAAACGCCAGAGCCTACCAGCATATTTATTAAATTATTACTTTTATAAATATAAGGAGCTACCGCAAGAGCTTTAAACAAATAATTTATATCATCTTGTATTTCTATACCATATTTATATACAAAACGAACCTTTTTACTAAACTCTTTCACCTGAATTAGTTGTTGATTTATTAGTCTATAATTATTTTCTTTATTTGCCAAAAAATCCTTCTTTTCAGTTGCTTTTGAGTTAAAAACATCAAAAAATTGATTATTTTTTAATATTTTATATGAAATATTGTTATTTTTTAATATTTTTGCAACATTATTATAATTGTTTTTTTCTAAACATCTTATGGTATTTAACTCAATAAAATTTTTCAAAGTAGTCAAAATTGTTTTGGCACAAAGTAGCATTATTTTGCCACTCATATGATTTGATTTTTCATTTTTTGATATACTTTCATATATGCTATACATATTAAATAAATAGTACTCTTCTCTATTTAAAAGACCTATGTAAAAACCAAAATCAATAAACAAATCCATCAAAACCAAATTAGAGTCTTCACTGCATAAAAGGATATTTGTCTGTTCAGATTGAAGTTTATTTAAAATTTTTTCAAGACCCATAAAAATATAACGCTCTTTTTCATTATCTTTTGCTATTCCTTCAACATAAACTGCTCTTAAAGATTGCAAAAAGCACAACCCCTCAATGTTTGTGTAACAACTTGATTTTTTTATAATTTGCTCTTGAATAAATATTTTGCTAGGGAACTCAGCATAAAAACTTTTACTAGCATCATAAGGGTTAATGCAGTAATTTGAAAAATATGAAAGACTGGACGCAACACTTGGGCAAACAATATATGGCAATCCAAAAATACTTGCAAAATATTTAACAGCATCACAACATTTACCTCCACCAAATGCAACTATTAAATGATAATTTCCACCTGCTAGTCTATCCTTTAGCGAATCAAGTTCTTCTTTAATAAAATTTTGTCTGGCGACAAAGTGACATACATTTTCACTTCCACAAAACAAGGAATTTAATAGACATGTCACATCCTCCGCTGGAATACTTTTGGTTGATACAAGTAATATATTTTTATTGTTAAAATTTAATTTTATATAGGTTTTAACTTCTTCAAACGCATTTTTCTTATATATTATTTTTTTATAATAAGAATTATCTATTTCCATTTTTTAACTCCTAACCAATAATAACAAATAAATTTAATAATTTATTGATAAGTTTTGCTGAAAAAACAAAAAAAATGTCGCATTATTTTTCACATAATACACACAATACTTATATGATAAAAAAACATAACGAAAAGGTTTTTAAAAATTACCTTAAAAATTCCAAAAAATTAATAAAAAACACGTTTTTTGCTATTTTTTTAATATTTTTTGCTATTTTTAGCAGTATTTTTGTTAATTTTAATGATTTAATTTATGCCGAAGATAATTATATTTACACCGACAAGGTTGAACATTTATTTACTCATTGTCTTATAGCCTATCCTGAAATTGCATTTAAAGCGGATAATGAAATGAGAAAGTATTATGCGGTTGATTGTATAACTTCAAAAGAATTTATTTCAATTTTAAATGAACTCTATAATAATGATTATGTATTGGTTAATTTAAATTCGTGTTTTAAAACAGAAAACAATATCGCTGTAAAGCAGAAAATAAAAATTCCAAAAAATAAAAAAGCATTGGTATTAAGTTTTGATGATGTTAACTATGATCATAAAAAAATGGGACTTGGTATGGTTGATAAAATTATTATAGATGATAAAGGTAATTTGGCAAGTTTAACAAAATTTGGGAACAAAAATGACATAAGATACGATGTGGAATTTATTCCAATACTTGAACAATTTATTAAAATGCATCCTGATTTTTCAATAAATGGAGCTAAAGGAGTTTTAAACGTAACTGGTTACGATGGGATTTTAGGTTATAGAACAAGTCGCAGAAATTTAATTACTCGCGATGAAGAAATTAAACAAGCGCAAGTTGTTGTAAACAAACTTAAGGAAAACGGTTGGATCTTTGCCAGCCATAGTTATGGTCATTATCATATGAACAAAATTGATTTACTCAAGTGGAAAGAAGAAGTTAAATTATGGAAAGATGAAGTAGAATGTTTAGTTGGGGAAACAAACATTTATGTTTATCCTTATGGCGAATGGCAAGTTTTTGAAAACGGAGAAATATGCGATAAGCATAAAATTTTACAGGAAGCTGGATTTTCACTTTTTTGTGGTGTTGGAATGCAAACATTTTATTCATATCTTCCAAATAAAAATCATAAGGTTTTATTTATGGACAGAAAATGCGTTGATGGAAGCACAATTACTGCAAAAAGGAGCGAGCTAACACCTTTTTTTAATCCATCCAACATTCTAGACAGTGCTAGGTTGTTATAAAAGGCGTGGTTGAAGCTTCAACAATAAAGGCTAAAATATAGTTAATGTTTGTTTCTAGTTTGTTATTGTCACTCAGTCTAACATATTTGCATAAACCAATTTTTTCATTTGAAGTAATAGTTTGTTTAAAATACATATACCCATCTTCACTTGTCACCCAGTTGGTATAACCAAACATAATGTTCTCTTGCATAGTAGCACCAATAAGTTCTGTTTTTGCACGTAAATATAATGGTGCTTGAATATCCGCTGTTTTAATTGTTACTTCTTGCTTTATATCAGTATTTAAAAGATTTGTTCCGCTAAAATTACAAGCAACTACTTCTGTTCCTTGCTGATTAATGTTTATTTCTAAACCTTCGCCTAAAATTTTGTAATACTCAACTATTCTGCTATAATAAAACCCGCCGTTAAAATTATAAATTATACTAATAGTGCAAATTATACTTAAAATAACTATAATTGCAATTAAAATGGATTTAACTGATTTTTTATCTTTTTTCATTAAAAATATCCTTTAAATATTTATTGACACATTTAAATATTTTAAAAAAATTTCTTCATAATTAGAAGAAATTTTTATTTTAGATAAAATTTAAATTTTATAATTTAATTTTTCCTTTGTTTCTTTTGTTATATTTTTTTACTTGATTTTGCTTAAACTGATTACTTTCAGCTTGTAGATCCCATTTTTTCTTTTGCCATTCAAATTTTTTATCTCCCCAAACATAATCATAAATTGTAACTATTATGCCTTGTAGTAAAATTATATAATAGGTCATAAATCTCCAGATCAACAAACCCCAGAATGCTGTTCCATTTGGAAAAATATTAGTAAATACAATAGTAAATGAAATTTCACTCATGCCTGTGCCACCTGGAAGAGGAATGAAACTTGATGCTAGATCAATAAGAATTGACAACATTAACATCAAAAGCCAAATAGAAGCATCTGGCGTTCCGCCTAGAAGTAAATATATTATATAAGGCATTGTGTATTGAACAACAAATTGGACAATTTGAGAAAGTATCAAACCTAAGAACCAAAATATGTTTTTGGTATACAAAGTCATTGTATTTTGAAAACTACTAACAGTTGTCATAACTTTTTCGTATTGTTTTTCATAATTTTTAACTATGTGCATTTTTTGTAACAATTTTAAAGCTTTGGCGACCAAAATTTTACCTAATTTTTTACTTCTAGACAAAACCCAAGTTCCAACCAACACAATTGAATTAAACATAAATCCAACAAACGAAGCAATTGAAACTAAATTTGCTTGTCCATAAAATTTATTACAATAAATTGTCGCCACAATTGATATAGATAACCAACCTAATTGAAATAATATATATCTAGCAAGAGTGACTGAAATTGTTGCACCTGCAGGAACGTTATGTTTACTTAAATAATATATTTGAAATGGCTCACCGCCAGAAGAAAGTGGCGTGATTCCATCCCAATATCTTCCAAGAGCAACCATTTTATAACAAAGTGAAAACTGCCTCTTTTTTGTCGATTGAAATAGCAAGGAAGACGTCCTATAAGCATCAATTATTATGGTAAAAGCGAATGCAATTACAAGCACAAAAATATAAGCTGGTCTAAAGAGCCCGCTTGCTATTAAATTTGAAAATGATTCAACTTCAGAATGAGTCAATTGATAAGTGAGTATTGCAACAACAACAATAATATTGAATGCAAACATAATTGTGTTTGTAATTTTTTTCTTTTTTGAACCTTGTTTTGCAACTTCTTGATTCGCCTCGCCAAGTTTTTCCTCAAGTTCTTGCTCTTTGTTTCGTTCGTTAATCTCCTCTTCAATATCATCAATAGACATTTGATTTTTTAACAAATATTGGTCAGAAAAAAACTGCCCTTGCTTTAAAGAGCCTTTTTTAAATTTTGTCATTTTATTAAAAAGTAGTGATTTTTTGACCATATCATTCTCATAATAACACAAAAAAAAATACTTTGCAATCTTTATATGTAAAGTATATTTGTAAAGTTTTATTCTGTAAAGTATTTTTTTAAGTATCAAAAAAGTCTAAACTAAAATACGATAGCTTAGACTTTTTTCTTAAACAAATTTTCTAGCTTAAACTAATTTATCAGCCACTGTTACTTCAATTTTATATGTTTGTTTCATTGTGTTTAAGTTCATACTTTCAAATTGACTATAATTATCACTTGACAATGATTCATAAACCAAATCAAAAATTGTTTTATTGTTAAGATTATTTAAATAAGTGTTATCTAAAACTAAAACATCACTTTGTGGCATTCCATTTATTTTATAATCTGCTCTTAAGTTAATTTCACCATCTGAAGTGAATGAGAAAGGATTTTCACATTTTCCCATATAGTAAATTATATGAAGTCCATATTCACTTTTAACAAGGTCAGATACTGCACCATAAACGCCCGCTTCATTTAGTTCTTTAGACGCATTTGTAAATGATTCAACCATTTTGCTTTGGCTCTCTTTTTCACCAATAACATAAGGATAAGTGGCATTCATAATTCCAGAATCTTCATTGTATTTATACATTAATTCTCTAAATGCTTGATCTTTTTGTTCATTGCTTTTACCATTTAAAGCATTTTTAACTTCTGACAAAACTTTTTTTGCTGACACAGAATCTTCGGATTTTATTTCTCCAGTTTCCAAATCTCTTACGCTTGCTTTTACACTACTATAAAGATTTGCTTTTTGTCTTTCATATTCATCAGCAGAGATAATATCCCCTTGACCATTATTACTTTTTGTTTTTAAAGAATCATATTCTTCTTGTTGTTCATCACTAAATTTAATTAAGATATGTGCTACATAAAAATAATCGTCATTAACAAAGTAATTAACATTTTCACGTTTTGATAACATATCACTATTATAAGAATCCAAATCATTATCATATTTATATTTAGATATGCTTATCATTGATTTATATTTTTCCAAAACTTGACTAACTGTAATTGTAGAATAACCATTGTTGTCTTGTTTATATTCTTGATATTTAGTTATATATTTATTGTCTTCCAAATTATCATAAATGCGTTTTATTTCATTTTTAATTAATTGTTCATCATTATAAGATGTTCCTAAAACTCTTTGAGTTGATTGAAGAGATGCTAAATATCTTCTATATTCTTCTCTAGCAAAAGCATCTTCTTTATTGTTTTTTGTTTCAGCAATGAAAGCGGAGTAAATTGCATCTATATTTTCAAAAGAAATTCCTGTTGTTTCACTTTCGTCTTCTAAAACTTTTATTCTATAAGTTTTAGTCACATCATCGTAAACAGGTTTTGCTTTTTTCTCGTAAGGTTTATAAACTACTACATCGGTTGAAGAATCTTCTGACGAAGTATCTTCTTTGGGCATATCCCAAGCATCTCTTATTGCATCTTCATACTCTCTTGCATTTGAAATCATTGCTTCATATGTTTGATAATAAAGATTTTTAATATCTTCGTCTTTTAATTTAACAGAAGCTCCTGCCTGAGTGTTTGCTACTTTTTTTGCTTCTTTAAGTAATATTTCCCTATTAACCAATGAATCAACAGTGGCTTTTTGCGCTTGTTCAGTTGTGTAATTATAAGAATCAACCAATGTTTGACCATAGTTACTATAAGCAGTAATAAAATCACTTCTTGAAATTTCAATTTTACTGCCATCACCATAACTTAATGTAATTACATTTTGATTATAATATTTTGCATTGTTTTTTGTAAATAAGTCGCAACCTGCAAGCATAAACGACATACAAAACACTAAAAATAATGATACGATTTTTAAACCTTTTTTCACGTTTTTACTCCTAGATAAGCAATATTATTGTTGTTTATTAATAATTGTTTGACAATTATTTATTAAAACATACAATTTAACTTTCATATTATACAATATCAGCAACAAAAAAGCAATTAATTTTAAACATTTAATTATTATTATAGATTTAGTGCATTTTTGCAAAATCCTAGTAAAAAATCTAGTTTTTGAATTGCACTTGCAAGCCCCATATCAAATGTTATAACTGGACCATCTTCAAAAGATAAAACCCCATTTACGCTATTGGATAGTTCATTTGCTATATTTTTAGGTAAAATTTCTTCAGTTTTATAGAAATAAATTTTACAAAAACTCGCATTAATCAAAACACGTTTTACACCCAAACTGACACAAAGATTTTTTAAAAAGCCAATTTTTAAAAGCGATACCGCTTCTTTAGGCAAATCCCCAAAAGAATCTTCTATTTGTTTGTAAATTTTTTGATATTCTTCGTCATTTGATATAGTACTTATTCTTGAATATAAATTTATACGTTCATTTTCTTCTGGAACATAACCTTCAGGCAAATTGGCAGAAATTGCAATATCCATTTTTATAGGCTTAATGTTTTTAATTTTTTCACCTTTTAACTCTTTAATGGACTCTTCAAGTAATTTGCAATACATATCATATCCGACTTTTTCTAAATGTCCGTGTTGCTCCTTACCTAAAATATTTCCTGCACCTCTAATTTCTAAATCACGCATAGCAATTTTAAAGCCACTGCCAAGTTCAGAATATTCTAAAATTGCATCAAGTCTACTATATGCATCGTTTGTTAATGCTTTGGTCGG
The DNA here is from genome assembly GCA_937895935.1 of uncultured Clostridia bacterium. Taxonomy (GTDB): domain Bacteria; phylum Bacillota; class Clostridia; order Christensenellales; family UBA1242; genus HGM11367. Next base: position 5,979 of record CALBKX010000032.1, on the reverse strand, counting down.
GTTGTAAGTGAAATATGCATATGCAACCTTATCACTTCTTCCTATCCTTCCTCTCAATTGATACATTTCTCCAAGACCTAATCTATCAGAATCAATAACAATCAATGTATTTGCCAATGGCAAATCAATACCACTCTCTATTAAAGTTGTGGCAACCAAAATATCATACTCGCCATTATACAAATTCAAAATGGTCTGCTCTAAAATTTTTTCAGGCATTTGTCCATGAGCAATTCCAACTCTTGCATTTGGCAAAAGGCTTTTTAGTCTATTTGCTTGCTCCAAAATATGTTCAACCCTGTTGTAAACAAACAAAACTTGTCCACCCCTTGCAATTTCTCTCTTGCACGCTTCTAAAATTAAAGTATCACTTTCTTCACAAACATACGTTTTAACTGCTATTCTCTCTTTGGGAGGGGTTTCAATTATTGAAATATCTCTAATTCCAGTTAATGCCATATTTAAAGTTCTTGGAATTGGAGTTGCGGAAAGGGTCAAAACATCTATATTTTGTTTCAAATTTTTTATTTTCTCTTTATCCCCAACACCAAATTTTTGTTCTTCATCCAAAACTAAAAGCCCTAAATCTTTAAAACCAACATCTTCTGACAAAAGTCTGTGTGTGCCTATCAAAACATCAACCTTCCCCTGTTTTACATCTTTAATTATTTGTGCTTGTTGTTCTTTTGTTTTAAATCTGTTTAACACTTCCACATTAACCATAAAATTTTTAAAACGTTCTTTTGCTGTGTTGTAATGTTGTTCAGAAAGGATAGTTGTTGGACAAAGAAAAGCAACCTGTTTAGAATCTAACACCGCTTTATATATTGCCCTTAATGCAACCTCTGTTTTGCCATAACCAACATCTCCGCAAATTAATCTATCCATTATTCTTGGACTTTCCATATCCTTTTTTATATCCTCAATTGCAGATAATTGGTCTTCTGTTTCAGTATAAGGAAAGGCTTTTTCAAATTCATCATAAAGATAATTACCCTTTGAATAAATAAAACCTTTACTCTTTTCTCGTTTTGCATAAATTTCCAAAAGATTTATTGCTAATTTGCTAACACTTTCCTTTACCTTTGCTTTAATTTTTGCAAATTGTTCGCCACCAATTTTATTTAGTTTTGGATTTGCATCTCCACCCAAATACGCTGAAATTAAATCGGCCTGTTCGCTAGGTAAATATAATTTATCACCATTTGCATATTCGATTATAAAGTAATCTTTTTCTGTCCCATTTAGGTTTAATTTTGATAAAGCAACACATTTTCCTATCCCATGAGTTGAATGAACAACATAGTCGCCCACCTTTGGCAAGTAAAAAACCCTTTTCTTTTTTGCAGTACTTGTAATATTCTTTACTTGACTAATTGATCTTTTAACCAAATCATCAGTTCCAATGATAATTATGCCAGCATCTAAAAAACTGCAAGATTTAGGAAAGTTTTCTTCTCTTAAAATTAGTTGAAATTTGCCACTGTTTAAATTTATATCATCTGTGTAAAATAAGTTGTTTTTAGTTAAAAACTCTCCTATTGTTTTTTTAGATTGATTACTCCCTGCAAACATTATCACTTTATAACGAGATTGTTCGTAAATAGACAAATCCTTAACAAGTGTTTTGTAGTCAAAAACATAATTACATAACCCAATAGTTCTTACATAATCAGAAATGTCAACTTTGAAAAGATTTTGATTATTATTTGAAAAAATAATGTTTGGCTTAAATTTTAACACATCAGTTGGAGAAAAATAAAAATTTGAATGTTCACTTAAAAGTTCTCCATTTACTGCAAAATCAAAAATACTGGACTCTAAACTTTTATATTCATCATTTAAATCATCATAAATTTTTTTAGGTTCACTTAAAATGAATTTTGCGTCAGGCAAAAGATTAAATAAAGATAATTCTTCTTCATAAAAAGGCAAAACAAAATCAATATCATTTGCAATAATATCATCATTTATTCCATTATAAATTTGATTTACCAAGTTATGGATTTTTAAAAGAGCATCACCTGTTGCATTACAATTAAGCACCGCTTTTTTTAATTTTTCAATGCAGTCACTTTCTTGCTCTTTTGTAAAATTATATAATTTATTAGGAAAAATTATTATTTCATTTAAATCATCAATTTTTTGCATTTCTGATATATCAAAAGAATAAATTTTATCTATTTCATCATCGAATATATCAATTTTAATTGGATTTTCATAATTATTTAAATAAATATCTAAAATATCACCTTTAATTGAAAAATCGCCAATTTTCTCTATTTTTTGACACTTTTTATATCCATTTGCAATTAAATTATTAATAATTTCTTGTATATTTATTTTTTGATTTTTAATTAATTTTAAATAATTATTTTTATTTAATTTTTGATGAAATTTATATATTAATGTCTGTTTTGAAACTAAAAGAATGTTTGTATTTTCATATTTGAAATTATATAAACTTGACACAGTGTTAGTTTGCCAATTGTTATCTTTAATTATTGAAAAAGTTGGCGGAGTTAAGTCTGTAATTATTTCTTCAAACTTTACATTTAAACTTTTTAGTCCATCTTTTATTTCAAGCAATTCAATTTGGTCACGGGCAACAAAAACCACTTTATTGTTTTTAGAAAGTTGATATAAACTTAAAATTTTTTCACCTACAAATGCACCTACAACACAAAAAGTGAGGTCACTTTTTATCGCCTCACTAATTTTATTTATAATTCCTATTTTGGAAAGTGCTTTATCTAAAATTTCCAAGTTTTATTTCCTTTTTATTAATTATTGCCTTTTAATTTATCTATCAAAAGGTCACACGCTTGTTCAATTTCATTGTCAATTATTTCTAGTTTATCTTCTGGTATACGACTCACCACAAAATCTGCAAGATCTGAAAATTTTTCATCACGCCCCACACCAATTTTTATTCGTTTAAAATTTTCATCTGTTTCTCGGACTATACTTTTTAAGCCGTTATGCGTTCCGCCACTTCCAGATTCTCTGTATCGAATTTTTCCCAATGGCAAATCTATATCGTCAACAAAAACATAAACATCTTTTGTTTCAAGTTTAAATTTTTGACAAAATTCTCTTATGGATATTCCACTTAAGTTCATATAAGTGGTTGGCTTAATTAAAAGAATTTTTTCACCATTAAAAAAACCTTCAGCCACTATCGCATCACACATTGTTTTAGTAAAATGTAAGTCTAATTTTTCTGCAAAACGGTCAACCGCCCTAAAGCCGATGTTATGATATGTTTTATTGTATTTTCTGTCTATATTACCAAGACCTGCTATAATTTTCATATTACTTGCCTTTTAAACATTTTTATCTATAATTGTTTCAAATGGACCTACTATAATATTTTCGCTAATTCTACTATTTGAAACATATGAATTTTTTAATATTCCATTTTTAGAAATAATGCTATCTATAATTGTGTTATTTGGTTCTAAAATTACATTTTCACCAATATAAGTGTTGCCTTTTATGTTGTTGTTAGGCTCAATCCTGCATCCTTTTTCAATTACAACATCCGCATCAATGTACGTTGTGTTTTTGTCAATAATTTGAACACCATTTTGAATATGATAATCTAAAATTAAATTTTGCAAAATTTTTGTAACATTATAAACGTCTTCATAACTATCAACAGCCTCAAATTCTTTTCCGTCAAACAATCTATTTTCTGTTGCCAAAACATTATTGCATGAAAGCAAATACTCAGCATTAAAAATGTAACCTCTTTTAAGTTTTAAAACGTTTAAGTTATGATATTTAAAATAATCTAAAATTTCCTCTATATTTGATTTATTTATTAGCGGTGTGTCACTATAAAAAACACAAACAATTTTATGGTTTTTTACATAAGGTTTGACAAGTGAAACTATGTCGCTATCAAAAGTACAAGGCGTGGTTTTTATATCAAAATCCTCACCAGCCATTGCTACCCATTGCCACATTTTTTTACCTAAAATATTTAAATCATAAGGTGCTCTCACCTGAAAATTTTCGTTTTTATACAAAAGCACCATAAAAAGTATTTCTTTATTTTCCATATTTATATTTTAACAATATTGATAAATAAAGTCAATTGTGCGTTTAATTTTTCGCTTTATGGTGCATTTAGTTTATCTTTAAGGCAATTTTACTTTTACACGTAGTGAAAAATGGTTGATATTTCTTTTAGGGTGTGATAAATTGTCCATAGTGAGTTTTTACTTTTATTAATTTCATCACTAAACATTTGGCGAAATATCACTTTTCATAATGTTTTTATGTTATATTTAATTTTTCTTTTGACTATACAAATAAAAAGGTAAATTTATGATTATACAGAATCTTAATTTAAGTTTAGGGACGCAAGTAATATTTAAAAATTGCAATTTACGATTAGATGATAATTGCAAAGTTGGTTTAATTGGAATCAATGGGGCAGGTAAAACAACTTTATTTAAATTAATAACCAAACAATTATCTCCCGATTCTGGTGAAATAATTTTAAATAAAAATTCTCATATAGGATATCTATCTCAAACAATTGATTTTAATCAAATTAACCCAAACATTTCTGTTCTTGAGTTCATTAAATCTGGACGTCCTATTGAACAACTAGAAGCCACATTACATTCAATTGAAGAAGCCTTATCCCAAAATGATAACAACGTTGACAATTTATTGCGTGAATATTCTAAAATTTCATCATTACTAGACTTTTGGGATAGATACGAGGCTGATTCAATTGTTGAAAAAATCATTAAAGGCTTGAATATTAGTGAGGAATTATTAAATCTAAAACTTTCTTCCTTATCTGGTGGTGAAAAAAGTAAAATCGCTTTTGCTAAACTTCTATATTCTAAGCCAACTACACTTTTGCTTGATGAACCAACCAACCATTTAGATAAACAAAGTCGTGAATGGTGTATTGAATATTTAAAAAGCTATAAGGGGCAAATATTAATTATATCTCACGATTATGATTTTTTAGATTCTATTGTTGATAAAATTTTATATATAGACAAACAAAGTCATAATATATCCCTGTTTAACGGTAATTATACAACTTTTAAAAAAATATATGAGGAAATAAAATTATCAAATTCAAGATTAGTAAAAAAACAAGAAAATGAAGAGAATAAATTAATACGAATCATTAATAATCTTGAAGGCACAAGCGGAAAAAGAAAAAAAATGGCATTTAGTAAAGAAAAAGCCCTAGAAATACTTAGACAAAATAAAGTAGAAAGAATTGAGGATTCTAAAGTTGCAAACATACGATTAATCGCAGATGGAGATCAAAATAAAACACCTTTATCTATACAAAATTTATATTTTTCGTATGGTTTAACGCCTTTATTGAGAAACATAAATTTGTCCATTGCGTCACATGAACGAATTTTAATCGCTGGTAATAATGGTGTTGGAAAATCTACCCTTTTAAAATTAATTGTTAGAGAATTAAAACCTCAAAGAGGAGACATAACATTAGGGACAAAAACAAAAATTGCATATTATGATCAAGAACAATATGAAATAAATCATACTAACAAAACTATATTAGAATATTTTCAACAAATAGGGCACACTCAAAAGGAAATTAGAGCTGTTCTAAGTCGTTACTTGTTTTGGGGAGATCAATTGGATAAAAGAATTAGCGTTTTGTCCCCAGGAGAAAAATGCAGATTATCTTTTGCAAAACTATCTTTGCAAAAATCGAATTTAATGATTTTGGATGAACCCACAAACCATTTAGATTTTGATACTCAAAATACTATAGCCAACAATTTAAATGAATACAATGGCACTATAATCCTAGTATCCCATAATCCTGATTTTGTTGAAAAATTAAATATTAATAAAATGCTAATCCTTCCAAATGGAAAAATGATTTATTATGATAGAAAATTACTTGAAATAATTCAAAAAAATAATCAAAACAAACTCAATTATAAATAAAAAAAGCCCCTAAGG